>NZ_JAKMUV010000006.1:0-118654 GCF_027570165.1 Corynebacterium macclintockiae | reverse complement strand
CCCCTAGCACCGGATTTGGAAACTAAAGGCAGCGTTGTGTAGCCTGTCATGAGTACGTCAGAGCTACTCTTTTGTTCTGCCGTTCGGCATGGAGGATTCGACTAGCGGCCTATGTCACACGCCTGGAACGCGTGCGGGAGTCACATCCCTCAGGGGTTCAAATCCCCTATCCTCCGCCACATCTCACATAGTGAGGCACCGGCGCTCGGTGACCGCAACGCGGTCCCCGACGCCGGTTTTGTTTTTCTACTGCTTACCCTGGTGAACCTGCCTAGCCCCTGGTTTCTCCAATCCCGCCACTGCACGATCCGCCGTGCCCTAGGTTGAAAGGCATGACTGCTACCAGCCCATCCAGCACCGGCGCGTCCAGCACTTCCAGCACCGACCCGTCCAGCACCAACCCACTCGTCACCACGGAATACTCCGAGTCCATCCCCGGCCTCGTCCACGTCCGCCTGAACCGCCCCCGCAAGCTGAACTCGCTGACGATCGACCTGCTCCAGCAGCTCATCTCCACCGCGCACACGCTCCGCCGCGACCGCTCCGTCCGCGTGGTCATCCTCTCTGGCGCGGAAGGCAACTTCTCCGCGGGCCTCGACTTCGCGGATACGCTGAAAAGCCCGCCGCGCATGCTTTCGCATTTCATCCCACGTCCCCTGCGCGGCACCAACACGTTCCAGGAGGCGCCGTGGACGTGGCGTCGCCTCCCCTTCCCGGTGATCGCCGCGGTGGAGGGCTACTGCTTCGGCGGTGGCGTGCAGATCGCTCTGGGTGCGGACTTTAGGTTTACTGGTACTGACGCCCACTGGTCAGTGCTGGAAGCGAAATGGGGCCTCGTGCCGGACATGTCGGGGATCATGTCCCTGAAGCAGCTGCTGCCGATCGACGAGGTGAAGCGGCTGGCCATGACCGGGGAGATCTTCTCCGGGGAACGCGCCGCGGAGCTAGGCCTGGCCAAGGCTGTGGAGGATCCACTGGCCGCAGCGGAGGAGCTGGCACAGCAGATCATTGAGCGCTCTCCCGATTCGGTGGCGTTGGCTAAGAAGCTGGTGGACGAGACGTGGGAGTCCGGCGCGCGTCGCACCTTCGCCCGCGAGCGCCTGCGCCAGGCTCGTCTGCTGGTGAGCAAAAACGCAGAGATCGCACGCAAGGCCGCGCAGAAGAAGATCCCGCCGAAGTTCCGCCCGCGCGCGGTGCGCTAGCGCGCTGAACCTCCGCAGGGCGCGGGCGTTTCCGCACGTCGGCCACGCTGTGTATCGACTTGCCGCGCCCTAGTCCTCAGCGTTTTCCGCGGGGCGCCAGGTCACGGGCTCGCGGGGAAGTAGTTCGGGCCGGAACGTCCGCAAAAGCGCGGCGGGCGTGATACCCCCGGCGCCCGCCGCGTCCGCCGCTCCAGCCGCCCCGGCCACTCCCGCCGCCTCCGCCGCCGACACGTCCACCGCCTCACCGAGCGAGTCCGCGATCCACCGCAGCATCCCCTGCGCCCCGCCCGGGAAGTCCCGCAGCGTGACGGCCCCGTCCCGCTTCGCCAGGCGCTTGCCGTCCGGCCCCAACACCAGTGGAACGTGCACATACTCCACCGGAGGCAACCCCAGCAGGTGCGCCAGATACGCCTGCCTCGGCGCGGAACTCAGCAGGTCATCCCCGCGCACGACCTGCCCCACCCCGGCCAGCGCATCGTCAACAACCACGGCCAGGTTGTAGGCGTAGTCCCGGTTCACCTGCCCGCCCGCATCAGCTCCGCCTGCCGACGCGCCCGCGCCTGCCCCCGCATCTCCACTGTCCGGCGCGCCCGCGCCCACGTCGGCTCCCGCGCCCACGCCGGCCCCCGCGCCCTTCGGCGCGTTCCCGCCGCGCCGCAGCACCATGTCATCCACCGCCCCGCGGTACACCCCGCCGCCCACGGCGAACCGCTCGCGCACTTCCCACTCGTCCACGCCCGCGCGCAGCCGCAGCGCCGGCACTCGCCCCCGCGCCGCTAACTCCGCGCGCTTGGCCGCCCGCTCCGATTCCCCCAGTTCGCGGCACGTTCCCGGGTACGCTCCCGGCGCGGCGTGCGGCGCGCGGACCGCTTCGGCGATGTCCTTCCGCGAGCAGTAGCACTCGTACACGAGCCCCCTCGCGCGCAGTGCCTCTAGCGCTTTTTCGTACTCTGACCAGCACTCTTGTTGACGCCACAGCCTCCCCTCGTACCCAATCCCCATAGTGGCAAGGTCCCGTAGTTGCTGTTTTGCACTTTCTTCCGACGAGCGCTGAGCATCAATATCGTCGATTCGCATCCGGAACTCACGCCCCTCGTACTTGGCGAACAACCACGCCAGCACGGCGGTCCGAAAATTCCCCAGATGCAGATCTCCCGAGGGGCTGGGCGCGTACCGCCCCGCCCCTCGCTGTCCCCCACTCGCAACCTCAGCCAACTCCCCCGCCTGCGCTGCTTGCGCCTCCGCCGCCTGCGCTGCCTGCGCTACCTGCACTGCCTCCGCTCGCATCATGCCGTCGCCTCCTGTTTCCACTTTCTCTGGCAAGGCTACCCGCGGATCTGCGATACTTTGAAGCCAAGGGGACAAGCTCAACGTGTGGGGGAAATGTGAATTCGTTGGCGTGGGGGCGTCATGAAGAAAAGACAACAACAACGCTGCTCATCGAGGCGAAAGAGCTTCCGGAAAGCGCGCGGCGTGGGCTGGCACGCGGGCGGAAGCACCACAAGATTGCGCCGGGGATCTACGCCGAGCGCGCGCATTGGGACGAGCTGCCGCGTGCCGAGAAGGTGCGATTGAACGCGATCGCACATGGTCTGAGCTGTGCAAACGGCGTGCTGTGCGGGCGCTCTGCGGCGCTGCTGCACGGGCTGCCGATCGCGGGACGGGCGGAACCGAACGCCGAGATCGGGTACTACCCGCCGGGTGGTAGCAACGTGACACGCCACCTCCGAATAGCGCGGCCGTTGCATGCAAAAGCTACGCAACGTCTAGAAATGCTACAAGTAGTAACCGCGAATGGGCTGCGTGAAGTGCGGCTCACCTGCATTACTGACACAATCATCGACCTCGCCCGTTGGCACAGCGTGGCGGATGCTGTCGTGGCCGCGGAATTCGCCGCACGGGCCAGTGCCGACGGCGTGGGGATTTCGGAATTTATTACGGCTCTGCTCGCTGATGCAGGCAAACTGCGGAAACTCCGGGGTATCTCAAAGGTGAGGGACGCATTGCGACTGATCAACGGTGCATCCGAGAGCCCGCGGGAATCTGAGCTAAAAGTGAAACTGTGGGAGGCCGGACTGCCTGCGCCTCTCCAGCAGGTGGAGTTACACTACGAGGGCTACTTCGCAGGTCGCGTGGACTTTTTCTATTCCTGCGGACTGGTGATCGAATATGACGGACAGGGTAAGTACCAACCCGGTTCCACGAAACTCGACGATGGCCAACTGAGCGGCGCTGGTGTTGGCGCAGGCGGCGTGATCAACGAGGAAGTCTTCGCCGCGCGGCAGATCCTCAGTGAACGCGAGCGCGAGCGGAAACTGCAGAACCTAGGGCTGCGCATTTACCGAGTAGATCGCAATAACTTCCGCGATGGAAGCGCCGTGGCGGACATCTGCAGGATTCATAAGCAAATGACGCAGCATGGCCTCGAATTCCCCACCACCAACTACCGGGGAGGTGTGCCGGCGTGGGAGTAGCAGCTCCTGGCTGGAGGTAATTGCTTTCCTAAGGAAGAAGAATGGTGTCGGCGCGGGAATAAGTTCGCCGGTAGGGCGTGCATCGAGTCGGCACGGAAGACGCCAAATCCGGCGGAGCGATTCTAAGCCCGTTTAAGCGATTTTCTCCGCGCCGAAAGGGGCGAGAATGCGCCGATCAGTCAGACGAGCCGACGCCGTTCTGCAGGTTTTCCGACGCTTGGACGGCCAAATGTCCCAAATTCCACGTCTTAAAATATAACCATTCTGTTTGTGCAGGTCAGAGCGTTGAATTCTTTCGCTTCATATCTGCTACTTTCAATAACTCGAAGATTTGGGACATTCGCGTTTTAGCCCGCCCCGAGGTTCGGCAGCTGTGGGGCTGGTGGGACTAGAGAGACAGATGGGGTGGGCTGGAGGGAGGGGTAAACGCTCAGTCAATAGGCCCGGACGGAAGATGGGACCAGTGGGACTGATGTGGCGGCACGGGGGCCGGGCAAGCGGGAATGGGGAGGAATGCAGGCGGGAAATCGACCACACGGGAAGGGGAATCAGCCGCGCGGAAGGGGAATCGGCGGCGTGGAAGGGGGCGCCGACGGAAGCGGAGGATAAAATAGGGCGCCATGGCCGACAATCAGGGAAACACCAGCGCAGGTACAGGCGCACGCACTGCAGACCTATCCTTCGAGGTCCGCACCCGGCTGCGCGATAGCGACCGCGCAGTCGCCGGAGCGGGCGCAAGTGCTGACACAGGCGCGGGAGCAAGCGCGGGCGGGCATGCCAATTCCGGCGGAAACGCGGGCCTTAACGGAAACGCTGGCGCGCTGGGGCGTACGGGCGTCATAAAGACTCCGCATGGGAACATCCACACCCCAGCGTTCATCCCGGTAGCGACAAAAGCAACGGTCAAGACCCTCACGCCCGAGCAGGTGCGGTCGACGGGCGCGCAGGCGATGCTGTCCAACGCGTACCACCTGTACCTCCAGCCGGGCCCGGACATCGTGGACGAGGGCGGCGGGCTCGCGGAGTTCGAGAACTGGCACGGGCCGACGTACACGGACTCCGGCGGCTTCCAAGTCATGAGCCTCGGCGTGGGCTACAAGAAAGTCCTGGCCATGGACACAAAAGGCCGCAGCGAGTCGGACATCATCCAGCAGCAGAAGAAGCGCATGGCTGTGGTGGACGAGGACGGCGTGGATTTCCGCAGTGTCATCGACGGCAGCAAGCACCGCTTCACGCCGGAGGTGTCGATGCAGATCCAGCACCAGCTGGGCGCGGACATTATGTTCGCGTTCGACGAACTCACCACGCTGGTGAATACCCGCCCCTACCAGGAACAATCCGTCGCGCGCACGCACCGCTGGGCCCGCCGTTGCCTGGCGGAGCACCAGCGCCTGACGGATCTGCGCCCGCACCGTCCGCTGCAGTCGCTGTGGGGTGTGGTGCAGGGCGCGCAGTACGAGGACCTTCGCAGGCAGGCAGCCCGCGGGCTGGTGCAGCTGTCCGACGAGGCCGAGGCGCAGGGCAACCGCGGTTTCGGCGGCTTCGGCATCGGCGGCGCGCTGGAGAAGGAGAACCTCGGCACGATCGTCCGCTGGGTCGCCGAGGAGCTGCCGGAGGATAAGCCCCGCCACCTGCTCGGCATCTCGGAGCCGGATGACCTGTTCACGGCGATCGAGGCCGGCGCGGACACGTTCGATTGCGTCGCGCCGACTCGCCTGGGCCGCCGCGGTGGCGTGTACACGCTGGACGGTCGCCTGAATCTTATGGGCGCGCGGTTTAAGAGGGATTTTTCTCCTATTGACGCCGCAGTAGGCGGTTACGTCTCGGAGAATTATTCGCGCGCTTACATTCACCACTTGTTGAAGGCGAAGGAATATCTGGCCGGGACGTTGTGTACGCTGCACAATCTGCATTTCATGGTGGGGTTGGTGGACCGGATTCGCGAGTCCATGGAGCAGGGGCGTTTCTACGAGTTCCGGGATGAGTTCATGGCGCGCTACTACGGCCCGACGTGGCGGGAGCGCCTGGGCTCACGCTAGCGCGGGCAGGCCGGATGGTCGGCGGGGCAGGCGCGGGCATGCATGCCGCGCGCCCGCTCGCTAACGCACGCGCTCCAGTGCACGCCCGTTCGCTAGCGCGGGCAGGCCGGGCGCCCGGCGTTGTCGAAGCGCTGGATCTCCCCGGAGCGGAAGTCGCGCTCCAGCTGCGAGCCTTCAATGTCGAAGGTCGGCAGCACGCGGTCCAGCCACTTCGGCATGTACCAGGTGGCCTTGCCGAGCAGCATCATCATGGCGGGGATGAAGGTCATGCGCACGAGGAAGGCGTCGAACAGCACGGCGGCGCCCAGCGCGAAGCCGAAGATCTGCACGAACGGCAGTGGCTGGAAGATGAAGCTGGCGAACACGCCGATCATGATCAGCGCCGCCACGGTAACGACCTTCGCACCCATGCCAAAGCCGAAGATCACCGAGTCTTCGACGGGCGTGTACTTCGAGGTCCGCGCAGCCTCAGCGGATTCATGCTTGAAGCGTTCCCGCATGCGCGACACGATGAACACTTGGTAGTCCATCGCCAGCCCGAATGTCACGCCGATGAGGAAGATCGGCATGAAGCTGATCAGCGGCCCCGGCGAGCTCCACAGCCCGCCCCAGCCTTCCTGCCAGACCAGCACGGTCAGGCCAAAGGCACCGCCGACGGACAGCAGGAATCCGAGTGCCGCCATGATCGGCACGGTGATGCTGCGGAAGATCATCAGCAGCAGCACCAGCGCCAGCCCCACGACCAACGCAAGGTAGATCGGCATAGCCTTCGACAGCTGGCTGGTGACGTCCTGCTGGATGGGGATCAGTCCGGTGATGCCCATGTCCACGCCGGTTTCCTTCTCGATCACGCTCTGCTGGCTGCGCAGCGCGTGGATCAGCGAGGCGGTGCCTTCGTCCGTCGGCCCACCCTGGGGTGTGATCAGCAGCTGCGCCACGTACCCATCGTCGCTCTGGCCGATGAGCTGCGCATGCTTGACATGAATGTTGCTGCCCAGGTTCTCCATTGTGTAAATAAATGACGCCTGCGCCGCGGCCTTAGCCCGGTCGCCAGCTCCTTGGCCAGCCTCCGCGGCCTGCATGTCCGCCTGACCCTTAATGTACGTCGCCAGCGCGGGCGAATCCGGATCCGCATTCTTGCCGTTGACGATCACGAGGAACGGGGCGTTGCGCCCCGGGCCGAAGCCCGCCTCCGTCATCTCGGCGGCCTTGCGCTGGGTGGAGTCCACGTTCGCCGTCTTGTCATTCGGCAGCGACAGTTGCAGGTTCAGCGCCGGCAGAGTCAGCGCTGCCAGCACCAGCATCACCACAGCGATCGAAATCCCTGGGAAGCGGTACACCAAGCTAATCCACCGGCTCGCCAGGCCGCGCTTCCGCGCACCGTCGTCCACGCGCTGGCGCTCCCCGTGAGTGTTCTCGCCGTCAACGCGCACCGCGCGCCTGCGACCCGCCGGACCGCCCGTGAAATACCCGTGCGCCGAATCCTCCCCCACGAGGGCGGAGGCGTACTGCTGCCCGAAATTGGCGTCCTTACGAAAGACCCGCGAGCCACACGCCCCCAGCAGCGCGGGCAAGAACGTCAACGCCACAGCCACCGCGACCACCACACTGATCGCCGCGAAGAGGCCCATGTACGACAGGAACGGAATGTTCGCCAGGCGCAGCCCCAGCAGCGCAACCGTCACCGTCAGGCCCGCGAACACCACCGCCGAACCCGCAGTGCCCGAGGCCAGGCCGATCGCATCCGGGCGCGACCTGCCCTGCCGCAGCTCGTCGCGGTAGCGCGACATGATGAACAGCGCATAGTCGATGCCGACAGCCAGGCCGATCATCAGCCCCAGCGTCGGGGTGATGGAGTTCAGCGGCAGCAGCGCCGTCGCGCCCACCGTCACCAGCGCGCCAATTCCCACGCCCACAATCGCGGTGGCCAGCGGCAGCCCCGCCGCCAGCAGCGAACCGAACGTAAACGCCAGGATGATCAGCGCCACGACCACGCCCGCAATCTCAGAGATCGGCTCGACCTTAATCGGGTCGCCGAAGCCGGGGCCGCCGACTTCCACCTCCATACCTGCGTCGCGCGAGATCTGGATCGCGTCGTACACCGCCTGCCGGTCCTCGTCGGTCACGTCGGCGGGCAGTGGCACGTCGTAGCTGAAGGTCGTCGTGCCGTAGCGCCCGTCCGCGGAGTACATCCGCAGATTCTCCGCGTCAGACTTCGCCGTGGCTTCGGGCATGCCCTGCTTCGTCATCTGCTCGACCAGCAGTTTGCCCAGCTTGTCGTTGAGCTCTACGGGGTTGCCGAACTGCGGCCCTTCTTTGAAGTCGGGGACGTTCTTTCTTAATGACGCCACCGTCTCATCCATCGCCGCCATCAGCTCTGGGTCTTCGAGCTTCTTCCCCTCGGGGGCTGCGAAGACGATGTTGACGTCGGTGGATTCGGCGGGGTTTTTGGTGCCAGGGAAGTTCTCTTGCAGCATTTCCGTGGCGTGCGTGGAGGGGACGTTCTTGATTTCGAAGACGTCGTTGAAGCCCTTTTGGAACCCCAGGGCGGCGGCTGCGATGCCGACGAACAGCAGTAGCCAGGCGGCAATCACCCGCTTCTTGTGCAGGTAGGACCATCGTCCGAGGTTAAACAGGATTTTCGCCACTGGTTGACCTTCCGCCGGCTGGTGCGTTCGCTTGTGTCTGCTTTTACGTTTGCTTGCGCTTGCTTCTAGTTTGCTCGCACTCGCTTGCGTTTCCGTTTGCTTGCGCTTGCTTCTAGTTTGCTCGCACTCGCTTGCGCACGCACTTACGCGCGCTCGCGCTTGCTTTCGTGGAACTTCTGCACAGTGGGTATTTCCCAGCTTCGCAAATAGTTCTCGAAATATACATCCTACAATAACTAAAACTGCAGGTGGAATGTTACAGGAGTTGCGCGTGTTGCCAGAGTTTCCCGCCCCGCCCGCGCCTCCAGTCTCCTCGTTCACAATCGCCACCCCACACCAACCCCACACCCCGCCACACCCCCACGACCCATGCCACACGCCACACGCCCACCACACCCCCACGCCACACACCCACCACACCCCTCCCACAACCATTCACTCAAGCCATTCCGAACCTTCACCCCCACCTACAGAGGCCAGTCACGCGGGCCAATGTCCCAAATCTTCGAGTTATTGAAAGTAGCGGATCCGCAGCAGAAAATCGCGAGCCTCTGACCTGCGCAAACAGAATAGTTATATTCTAAGACGTGGAATTTGGGACAATCCCCTCCCCGCAAGCCCCCGAAAGGCCTGCTTTTGGGCAATTCCCGAATAAGAGGCTCAATTTCGCACCCCTACTTCAGGTATCCCCTACCCCTGTTTAGGCCGTCTATGAGCCTTACAGAGCCTCGACCTTGCGGCCACCCCAACCGAAAAAGTGTGCGAACTTACGCTTGCGAACAGAATCAGCACATCTTCAGAGGAGCAATGTCCCAAATCTTCGAGTTATTGAAAGTAGCGGGTCTACAGCAAAAAATCGGGAGCCTCTGACCTGCACAAACAGAATAGTTATATTCTAAGACGTGGAATTTGGGACATCCCCCTCTGTCCGGTCGCGCCCAGCCAGGCCCCATCCCCGCCCATTCCCACTCCACCAAACCCCATCCCCGCCCATTCCCACTCGGCCACACCCATTGCGCGCCCCGCCACGACCCGAACCTACCCAGGCGCACCCCACTGTGTACCCCGGAGCCCCGCTGCACACGCAAAACCGCGCGCCGCCCCGGGATCCCATCCCGGACACAGCACGCGGTAAAAAATTTTGGCGGTGGCGGAGGGATTTGAACCCTCGGTTGCTTTTACACAACACTCGCTTTCGAGGCGAGTACCTTCGGCCGCTCGGACACGCCACCATAGTCGGCGATTGCAGACTCGTATTAGGTTAACACCCCCACTTTTTCGCACCAAAACCCCACCCTGCGCCCCGTGCATGCGAAAGCCCGCCGCGAACTTTTACCAGTTCGCAGCGGGCTTGCAATTCAGCACATCAGCGCGCCGAACACATCAGCGCGGAAAGCTCCAGCGTTGAAGCCTCAATGCCGACAGTCTCGGAGGACTTACTTGTCGCCCTCGCCGAAGACCTTGTCCATGCCCTTGTTCAGGCCGTCCTTGGCCTTGTCAGCCTTGTCGCCATCCAGCTTGCCGTCGATGAACTTGTCGGCACCGTCCTGGATCTTGTCGCGGTGCTCGCCAGCCATTTCCTTTGCCTTGTTCAGGTCCATTGGTCTCTCCTTGGTATCGGTGTAGTAGCTAACTTTGTTGTAATTTGTGCGCCCCAGCCGCAGCATTCGTACGACCAGGACGCTCCATTCCCAACGTAGGTTCGTTTCCGCCACCTCGCCACCGCCGCGCCCACTTCTACGCCGTCAGCCGCCTTTTCCGATTACAAATGCACTGTTCAGCGCCAGTCATTAAATTTCTGTAAAAGTTTTTTTGACGCCCCACTCCAGCTAGCACAAACCCCGGCGCAAGCCTTAGCGCACCTCTAGCTCGAATCCTGCGCATCCGCTACCGCAGGCGGGCGAAGAACTGCCGCAGCAGTTCTTCGCATTCCCCCGCCAGCACACCTCCGCGGACGTCCGCCCAATGCAGCGGAGATTCCCGCGGCACGTCCCAGACGCTGCCGCAGGCGCCGGTGCGGGGCTCATAGGCTCCGAAAATGATACTGCCGATCCGCGCCCCGACCAGTGCCCCCGCGCACATGGCGCAGGGTTCCAGGGTGATCACCAGCGTGCAGTTCTCCAGCCGCCACGCGTCCCCGAGCTCCCGCACGGCTTCCCGGATGGCGAGGATCTCCGCGTGCGCAGTGGGGTCGCTGTCGGCTTCGCGCCGGTTGACTCCCCGCCCGAGTTCCCGGCCGTCCGGGCCGAAAACCACAGCTCCGACGGGCACGTCACCGGCGGGAGTCTCCACTGCGATGTCCAAGGCTCGGCGCATCAGCGCTTCCGCGCGCACGTCCCCCGCGGCCCGCGGCAATCCCTCGCCCACGCGCACCTGAGCCTCAGCCTCGCCGCACAGCTCAGCCTCACCGCGCAACTCAGCCGCGCCAGCCCCACCGCGCGCGCCCGGCGCGCACACCTTGTCCCCACGCTCGCGCCGCTCCTGCGACTTCCGCCCCACCGGCTAAAACTCCAGCTCCATGCCAACCAAGTCCGCCAGTTCGTCGGCGAAGCCCAGCTCGTCCGCCACGCGCAGAACCTGCTCCGCGCCGTACAGATCATCGTCGTAGAAGATGATGGACATGATCTGCTCGCTGGCGCCAAGATCCTCCAGCAGGTCGAAGTCGCCCTCGGGCCAGGGATCGTCGGAGGCGTCCGCCTCGTCCTCCGAAGGCGCATCAATATCGAGAGTGTCCAGCGCCTCGCTGGCAATGTCGTAGTCCAAGGCGGCGGTGGCGTCACTAAGAAGAATCCGCACACCCCCCGGCACCGGACGGAGCACAACGGACCAGTCGTCGTCAACGCAGAGCAGGCCGACGACGGGGCCTTCCGCGCGCGAGGCCCGCAGCTCCGCGATCAGGTCGGACAGGCTCTCGGTGGCGCGGGCGGGGAGTTCGCGCAGGTTCCACTGGCCGTCGGCGCGGATGGCGGACACGGCGAAGGTCAGGTCGCTGTCGGTGCTCATGTCCACCAACGCTAGTCGGCTTTGTGGAACACTGGGTAGCGTGAGCCACGAAATTTCTTCCGATTACCGCCTGAGCCCCCTCCCCGAGGATCGCCGTCCGCTGTGCATCCTGGGGCTGGGTCTGATCGGCGGGTCGCTGATGCGCGACGCGCAGGCCGCCGGCTGGCCGGTGTTCGGCTGGAATCGTTCGGAGAAAACCGTCACCCGCGCGCGCCGCGATGGCTACGACGTCTCGGGCGATCTCGAGGCCACGCTGCGCCGCGCCGAGGAAGCCGATGCGCTGCTGATCCTTGGGGTGCCGATGCCCGCACTGTCTTCTCTTCTGGACGCCATATCCCAGCACGCACCGACCTGCGGCTTCACGGACGTGACCAGTGTGAAGCAGGAGGTGCACGACCTCGTGGAGGCGAAGGGCATGTCCGATCGCTTCGTGGGTGGGCATCCGATGGCTGGCACTGCGAACTCGGGCTGGCAGGCGACGATGCACGGGCTGTTCAAGGGCGCGGTGTGGGTCGTGACGTACGACAACGCGCGGGAGCTCGCGGGGGCTGGCGACGGTAGCGCAGAGGGTGACAGCGGGGCAGGCGCGGGCGTCGCAGGCAGCGTGGCAGGCGCGGACGGCGTGGCAGGCGCGGGCGGCGCCGACGCGGTGAACAAACGCTGGCTGGACACGTGGGTGCGTGTGGTCGGGCTGGCTGAGGAAGTCGGCGCGGCGGTCATCCCCGCCATCGCGCACCGGCACGACAACGCCGTCGGGCGCGTGAGCCACCTGCCGCACATCCTGGCCGAGGCGCTGGCAGTTGCGGGCGATTACGGCGGGCCGCTAGCACTGAGCCTGGCTGCCTCGAGTTTCCGCGACGGCACCCGCGTGGCGGGCACCGACCCGGACCTGGTCCGCGCGATGGTGGAAAACAACCGCCCCGCGGTCCTGGACGCCCTCGATCAGACCATTGAGCTACTGCAGGCCGCGCGGGAGGATATCGCCCACCCGGATCGTTCCCTGAAGACCCTGGCCGAGGAAGGCAACGCCGCCCGCGGCCGCTTCGAGGCCCGCGCCGGCCGCAACAAAGGGGACGCCTCCAACCGGCCGATTATCCGCGTCCGGCCGGGGGCTCCGGGCTGGGTGGATCAGCTCCGCTCGGCGGAGTCCATGGGCGCGCAAATCGGCATCTTCTAGCGGGCGCTAGCATGGCGCGTCACTGCGCGCCCGCTATGCCCGCCCCGCGCTAGCACTCCTCCTCCGCCTTCGCCGCCGGAGCCCCTTCCAGCAGTTCAGGCAGCTTCTTCCCCAGCGCATCCACGCCATCCCACGCAGTTGGTTCCAACCCATCGTTTGGAATCACCATAATCGCAACGGGGGTCATTTCCCCGTCCGCGCCCGGCACCAGCCCAAGCTGCCGGTAGATGAAACGCCCGTCCGGCTCCGGCCCCCAGCCGCCCTTAAACTGCGCGCCCTTGATCTTCGCCAGCCCGTACTTGTGCTCCGGGATGATGTGCCCCATGCGTGTCAGCACCTTGTCCGAGCCATTCATGCACCGGAACCCGTCCATGAATTTCACCTGATCCGTCAGCTTCCACTTGATCGCGCCGAACCCGATGTAGGCCCCGTCTTCGAACTGCTTCGCCGCGTTCGTCGGGTCGCCTACGCGCCGCATGTAATCGCGCACTTTGTAGGCAGCGGTACGGTCCGCGCCGTCGCCGACATACATCCAAAGCCGAAACGCGGCGTCATTATCCGAGTAGTGAATCGCCGCGTCCATGTCTGCTTCCATCGCGGTGCGCGGGGCGGGCTGGCCGTGAGCTTCCGCATGACGCAGCTTCTCCTCGACCGCGCCGGAGATCGGCACCTTGATCGTCGACCAGGCGCCTTCCTCGTTGAGCTTGCCCGCGTGCAGAGGCCCATTCTCCCCCAGGATCGCCACCCCGACCTGCACATTGTTCTTCTTCGAGACCTCCGCCGCCAGCTTGTCCAGCTTCGCCTGCTGTTCCTCGTCGGTCGGCGGGGCCGCGTCCGCGCCGTCGCCGTCGCCGCCGTTGTCACTGAGGGGCGTTGCGGCTTGTTGGGTCTGTTCGCCCTGTTCCTTCTGGACGCCACCCTCTCCCCCGCCCAGCCCCATCACCAAACCGACCGTGATGGCGAGGACGGCGGCTCCCACCGCGACCATCGCGGCAATCCCGCCCTGCCCGCCGGCCTGCGCGCCAGCCCTTCTGGCCTGCCCCTCAAAAGGAGGGCGCGAAGCACCCTCTGGGCGCTCGTTGTTCGCCATTTTCCCTCCTTGACCAGGTCTTTCCTTCTTCTCGCACGCATCCCGCGCACGACTCCGCTACACAGCTCCCGCCGTGCGGCTTCACCGCTGGCCGACGTTTCACCGCCGCGCAGCTTCACCACTATGCAACATCGTCGCCGCTCGGAGCTTCGCAGCTGAGAACAACAGGCGTTAAGTCTAGTAAGGAAACCCCGCGCTCGCGCTTCATTCACTCCGCTCTGGCGATTTTCTTACCCTGCGATTATCCTCCCGCTGACATTATCCGTACCCTCCCGCTGGCAACCCCTGACCTCAGCTTGGCGGTTCCCCTGACCGCCAGTTGGCAGCTCCCATACCCTCTGGTTGGCGATGGTCTCAGCACCCTCTGCAGTTTCCCGCCCCAATGTCCCAAATCTTCGAGTTATTGAAAGTAGCGGATCCGCAGCAGAAAATCGCGAGCCTCTGACCTGCACAAACAGAATAGTTATATTCTAAGAGCTGGAATTTGGGACAATCCCCTCCCCGCCAAGCCCCCGAAAGGCCTGCTTTTGGGCAATTCCCGAATAAGAGGCTCAATTTCGCACCCCTACTTCAGGTATCCCCCGCCCCTGTTTAGGCCGTCTATGAGCCTTACAGAGCCTCGACCTTGCGGCCGCGTCGGCTGAAAAAGTGTACAAACTTACGCTCGCGAACCGCATCGGCACATCTTCAAAGGGGCATTGTCCCAAATCTTCGAGTTATTGAAAGTAGCGGATCCGCAGCAGAAAATCGCGAGGCTCTGACCTGCACAAACAGAATAGTTATATTCTAAGACGTGGAATTTGGGACAACGTCCTCCGAAACTGTCCGCATTTGTGGCTCCGGGGGACGTCAGGCGCCGGTCAGTGCCCGGTCAGACGCGGACCGGCGCCCGGCCACGTGGGGTTTCAGCCACGGACCGGGGCGGGACAACGTCAGGGGCAGGCAGCGCAGCCGGGGCGGGACAACGTCAGGGGCAGGCGGCACAGCCGGGGTGCCGGTCAGGCCCCCGGCGCAGCCCAGGCGCGGGTCAGACCCCCAGCGCAGCCGGGGTACGGTCAGGCGCGGCGGCGGGCGACCCAGCCCAACGCGATCGCCAGCACCAGCCCGGCCGCAGCCACCGCGAGGTACCGCCCGACGTAATCGGCGCTGGTCTGCGGAGTTTTCGGCGGGGCGGGAGTGGTGTCCGCTGTCAGTACGCTCGACGTGTCACGTCCGCTGGTGATGTCCTGGATCCAGGACTTGGCGTCCGAAAGGGTGGTGATGGCCGCAGTCGGCGATGGCAGGTCCGGGTCTCCGTTGGCCGTGCCCGCGGTGGCGAGGCCCGCGAGCTTGCCGCCGACGAAGAACGGTGCGCCCGAGTCGCCGCCCTGCATTGCGGCGCGCGTGAGGGACTCTGCCTCGAGGATGCCGCCGACGATCTTTGGCATGACGCCACCCGCCCCATCCGCGGCAACCTCACCGCCGCCCATGGCAATGTCGGCGGGGACGGACTCCACGCCGTCGGGGCTGGGAGCTTCAGCGCCGGGGGCGGGGGATCCGGGCTCCGGCATGGAGCCGTCGCCGCGGAGGATCTGCGGCGCACCCGCGCCACCGCCAGCGCCTTCACCACCGCCCGGCCCCTCAACGTGCGGCGCACCCGCGCCACCGCCAGCACCCGGCCCAGCGAGAATCTCCCGCACTCGCATCCGCGCCACAGGCAGCTGCCCCTTGCGCGCCATCAGCGAGCTGCTACTCCAGCCGTAAAGATTCCCCTCGTCGCCCTGGGCGGGCATACTATCGGCCAGCTTCGCCGGCTCGACCCCCTCGACGGGTCGGGTGAGGTGCAAGAGGCCGGCGTCCATAACAGGCGACAGGGACCACGAATCAGCGTCGTACACAGTGCCCGCGATGCGCGCCTGCGTGCCCTCGTTGGAGACGGACTCCAGGCAATGACGCGCGGTCAGGACCCACTGCGGCGCGACGAGCGTGCCCGTGCAGTCCCCGAAGTTGCCCACACGGCCAATCCGCAGCGAGGCGACAGTCCGCGATTCCGCGTTGTCGGGCGCGTGCTCGCCGTACTCCATGGCGCTGGCCGGGGCGACGCACGCGCCGCTCAGGGCTGCTACAGCCGCGACGGCTGCTGCTCGAGAGGCTAGTTTCTTCATGTTCGTCCTCATGCTCGTTCTCCCGCGATCAGTCGGACAGTCTGCGCGACGCATCGTTCCGCCGGCCCCTGCCCTGCAAACAACTTCTTCGCCGGCCCGCTGGCCAGCTTCTTCCACACCCACGCGAACACCAGGAACGCCGCGATAAACGCTGCCGCCCACAGGTCGGAGTGCAGGGACACGTGCGTCTGCCACCACAGGGCGGTCAGCACGTGCAGGATGTACACCGTCAGCGCCATGGAACCCAGCGCGACCAGCGGATTCCCCGCGCGCACGTGGCGCCCGACGATCATGCACAGGTGCAGCACGATGGCGGCGACGGCGATGGAAAGCACGATCTCGCCCAGCACGCCCGTGTGCCCGGTCGCGCGCGCCCACCCGGGCAGATCGGTCTGGAATCGCAGGTAGAAGCCTGCTGCTGCGGCGAGGCACGCGATTGCGGTTGTTAACTTTTGGACGCCACCAGCCCCAGCGCCGTCCTTCCCCACGTACACGTCGAAGAGAATCATCCCGGCCAGGATGTACGCGACCCACGCGAGGTGTGGGTACGGAAGCGGAAGTTCCAGCGGGGCATAGCGCCACGTGGCGGCGGCTGTGGCGATCAGCAGAAGCGCGGCCTTTGCGGCCGTCGGCAGTGGAGGTACCCAGGCGGTGGCGAGCATCGTCGCGCCGAGGACGACCAGCACGACCTGGATTTCCCCGCCGGCGGGCAGGAGTGCCAGGCCGATGAGGGTGATGATCGCGCCGCGGGCTGCAAGCTTCGCGATGGTCTGCGTTGGGGTGGCTTGCGGCTTGCGCGCGTTTGCGCCCGTGCCGGTTTGTGCCTGCGCTTCGACCTGTGCCTGCGCTTCGGCGCGGCGGGTGGCGTTGTTCCAGATGAGCATCATGGTCACGCCCGCGATCACCGCGAACAGTGCGGCCGGAAGCCCGGACAGGATCACCTTCGCCTGCCACAGCGGGTGTCCCAGGTGCAGGTAGATCATCCCGAGGATTGCCAATCCGCGGGCGATATCTAGCCCGAGGATGCGCGGGCGCTTGTCCCCGCGGTCAGCGTCACAGCTTTCTCTGCGGTCTGCGCTACGGGCTGCGTCGTGGCTTTCCCCGCGGTCAGCGTTTGCCGATCCGTCGGCGGCTGTTGCAGCGCTGTTGCTGGCGCCGTTACCAGCGGTTTCGTCTCCGCGTGCTTTCGCGGAGCTCTTAGAAGTAGGTGTTCTAACCACCCGGCTGTCTCCTTTTTCAGTTCTCAAATATCGAAGCAATCCGCATCGCGTCGGCAAGCGCACATTTGTCGTGCTGTCGCACAGTTCACGTACCAGCGCACAGTTCGCGTGCTCGCGCACACCGTCCGCGCACCAGCGCACAACCGGCGCGCCAACGCTCTTAAACGGAATCATTGTCTTTTCTAGCCCCCGAACATTGAATCCCCCTGCTCCGAAATTGTGAGCAGCCTGTAAGTTCCTTTTAAGTTTCCCCCGCCCTGGCATCGACGAGTCTGAAACCCCACTTCGCGGCGACATTTCGCGCCACAATGGCACCTTCTCGACAGGACGATGTCCCAAATCTTCGAGTTATTGAAAGTAGCGGGTCTGCAGCAAAAAATCGCGAGCCTCTGACCTGCGCAAACAGAATAGTTATATTCTAAGACGTGGAATTTGGGACATTCCCCTCCTCGCCCGGCTATCGAATCGCCCGATTGCCCGCGTCTCCCGAGTAAGAGGAGTAAGAGATAGCAGTTCCCACCCTCGGCAGGTCGTGCCCACTCCTCGGCGGGGTCGTGCCCACTCCTTGGCAGGTGGTGCTCGCCCCCTCGCCAACGCAAAGCCACGGGGGGACAAACACAAAGCTCCGCACCAACGCAAGAACCCCCGCGACCGGTGGGAATCCGCTGGTCACGGGGGAAATTTGTGCGCCCGGAGGGATTCGAACCCCCAACCTTCTGATCCGTAGTCAGATGCTCTATCCGTTGAGCTACGGGCGCATCATCGCCACCACAATGGGTTTGCGATTAGTTCTGCAAGGTTACCCCTGCAACGCAGGTTTACTTTACACACCACGGGCGCAAAACAACAAATCCCTTCCTCACCTGCGGAGATGAAACCACAGATCCCGCGGAAACGGGGCGGTGCGTCACGGGCACAACGGGAATCACAACGAAAATCACAACGGGAAAGACAACGGGAAATCACCACGAGCGCGGGGATGAGGCGCAAACGCGGCGCGCGCGACGCGCGCCGGAAGGCTCAGCAGCCGAAGTGTGCGGGTGTGCGGAGGCGATCGCTCCGCGACCGCCGCTGTAACCGCACACCAACTGCGGCGCGCACGCTACCGCATGCGCGCGGCAGTCGGGAAGACGCGCGCCGTGCTGACGCTCCGCGTGCGCACCCGCGCACGCTCTGCAAACCCCAACCAACACAAACCCCCGCAACCAGCGCAAAACCGCCGGTCACGGGGGAAAATCGTGCGCCCGGAGGGATTCGAACCCCCAACCTTCTGATCCGTAGTCAGATGCTCTATCCGTTGAGCTACGGGCGCTTGGGAACTTCGACAAAGCGCTTCACGCCGGCACAATCCCAGCGGACCACCACAGGCGCACCACACGCCCCACAACACTGTCCGCAGCTGTTAGCCCCGGAACCTCACCACAAGTAACCGGGCAGCTTTTGTGGGCAGCTCTGGCGTTCCACGCTCTGTCGAAGTTGCGGAGGCGACAGGATTTGAACCTGCGGTCCCCTAAGGGACAACTCCTTAGCAGGGAGCCCCATTCGGCCGCTCTGGCACGCCTCCGGATGTCGTATCACGGCATACCAATTCAGGTATCCACAATCTCGACCGAACTTAGCCTACACAACCTGCCCATCTTCCCCAAATTCCCACCCGCCCCTCCGCCCACACCTTCTGGCCACGACCCCACCTGCGCCTGCCACGCTTCCCGCCCACTCCCCGAAGCCCTGTCCCCGGCGCCCACTACACTGTGCAGTATGATTCGCCCCGATCTTTCCTCCCTCCCCGCATACGTCCCCGGCTCCACCCAGCCGGGCGCGCTGAAGTTGGCTTCCAACGAGTCTTCGCTGTCGCCGTTACCTTCTGTTAGTGCTGTTATTAATGACGCCACCTCGAACCTCAACCGCTACCCGGACATGGCTTCGGGCGCGTTGCGTGGGAAGATCGCGCAGTGGTTGGGCGTGGACCTCGACAATGTCGCGGTGGGCAACGGCAGTTCCGCCCTGTGCCAGCAGTTGGTGCAGGCCACATGCAAGGACGGCGACGAGGTTGTGTACGCCTGGCGGTCGTTCGAGGCATATCCGATCCTGTGCAAGATCGCCGGTGCGGTTGGGGTGGGTGTGCCGCTGAAGAGGGGGCGTCATGACCTCAAGGCAATGAGCGACGCAATCGGCGAGCGTACGCGCCTGGTTTTTGTGTGCAACCCGAATAATCCGACGGGCACGACGGTGAGCCGCGACGAGTTCCGCGAGTTTATGGGGCGCGCGCCCGCGGATGTGACGGTCGTGCTGGATGAGGCATATGTGGAGTACAACCGGGATGCGGAGTCTCCGGTGGCGTTGGAGGAGCTGCAGCGCTATCCGAACCTGGCGGTGTGCCGGACGTTCTCGAAGGCGTACGGGCTGGCAGGGCTGCGGCTGGGGTACCTGGTCGGGCCGGCGGAGCTGGTGGAGGCCGTGAATAAGGTGGGGATTCCTTTCGGCGTGAACGCGCTGGCGCAGGCGGCGGGGATCGCGAGCATGGAGGCGCAGAGCGAGCTGGCCGCGCGCGTGGACGCGACGGTGGCGGAACGCGAGCGGGTGGAGGCGTACCTGGCGGGGGTTGCTCCGGCTGGGGCTGGCAGTGCCGGCGCGGCGGGCGAGGCTGCGGACGGCGTGGAGAGCACCGAGCCGTTGACGTATCCCTCGCAGGCGAACTTTGTGTGGCTGAACGCGGGCGAGCGCGCGGAGGCGCTGGATGAGGCTCTGAAGCGCGAGGGTGTGATCGCGCGGTGTTTCGCGGGCGAGGGCGTGCGCGTGACGGTGACGACGGCGGAGGAGACGGATGTGCTGCTCCGCGCGCTGGATCGTGCGCTGCCTGCCGCTGGGCTGGTTAACTCCACGCAGGCCGACTAGAGCCGTGCATCCGGAGGATCCGACGCGCATCCCCGCCGTGGTGGAGCGTCTGCGCACGGCGTGGGAGGCTCAGCCTTCGGTGCCGTTTGCGCAGTTGTGGGCTCAGTTGGAGTCGGTGGGCGTGGGCTTCAACGCCACCGACACGGAGCTGGTGGAGGCGTGCGATGAGTTGTTGCGCCGTCACCCTTATTTTTTCGCCCCGGTTCTGCCGGGGGCGCTTTCTGGCGTGCCTAGTGACGCCCCTTCGGCCTCCCCTGCCCCGCGCACCGTCGTGGTGGAGACGGCCGATCCGGGGCCGGTGGCGACGCTTTCCGTGGAGCCGGGGGAGCCGCTGGGGTGGGCAGTTGTGCGTGGTCGGCGTGCGGGGGTTCAGCCGGTGGTGTGGCGTTTTCGGGCGGTGCGGGCCTGCCGGGCGGGGGCTCCTTTGGTGGTAGAGGACGCGGAGGGGTTTGTGCATCGCCTGGGCGTGGTGGAGCGCCTGACGGCTGCGGGGTTTGCGGTGGCACCGGGAAAGAATGCGGCTGCACTGGAGGGAGTGCGCCGCGCGGAGTTGGGGGATCGAGTGTTTGTGGTGCGTTTTGAGGATGATTCGTGGGCGTTGGTGGGGCACGCTTTGTGGTGGTTTCGGGTGGGGCGCCGCGCGGTTGATGCGCGGAGGTTGAAGTGGGTGGAGTGTGTGTCTGGAATGCCAGGAGCCCCGCTCCTGGTGCGTACACCGGGAGCGGGGCTCGAGGAGTTGCCGCTGGTCGCGGAGGTTTTCCGCGCCAGCTAGTCGGGGGAGCTAGCTCTGACGGGCTAACGGCGGTCCTGGGAAACGGCTCATTCCTAAAGTCCACCTCTCGACCATGGGTACACGGAACCCGGTAGTGTCCCCCGCCACCCTCGCCTCAGAGAGCCTCAACAAACCCTAGGGCGGGTGGGGATCACTACCGGGAACTGCACTGACTAACTTGAGCCGATGATAAAACGCTCAAGGCCTGTTCCAGCAATCAGGTCATACAGGCGAATCAGCAATCCTCCGATTCCATCGAGAACAGCAGATCCAGTAGTAGAGATCTCGGGGATCTCAATCAGCAATGGAAGAATAAGCATTTCAACTCCTTTCTACATGTTATGTACTTGGTGATGATCCCTTAGGAAAGCTTGCGGCGGCGCAGAATCATCAATGCGATACCGGCAAGGCTCATAGCCAATGCAACAATCAGAACTCCACCAACGTTGGCACCGGTCATCGCGAGGAGCCCACCTCGGCTGTCCTCATTACCTTGCGAGGAATCAGTCGATCCCTTGGAAGGTTCATCTTCGCGAATGCTGCTACCTGGGGCTTCGTTACCTGGGGTTTCCGTACCTGGGGTGGAGCCACCCGGGGTGCTACCCCCCGGGGCGGGGGGAACAACACTGGAGCCCGGAGGAGTGCCAGATCCGCCAAACGGAGGCAGTGGGATGGGCAACGGGATAATAATGAGCCCCTTACCACCGGTTTTGTTCTCTAGATCAACCTGTACAGGCTCGCCAGCCTTACCCTTCAGCGTCAAGATAGCCTTGTTTGGATCATTCTCATCCTGAACAACGTCGTTCGGGCCATCTACAGTCCAGTTGATACCGGTCCACTTCAGATTCTCGGAGTCTTCCGACGCAGATACCTTCTCAGTGCGCTCTACCAGGGTAATTTCCTTGTTGAGCGGCAAACCTTCCAGGTTTACGGAACCGTCCTTCTTAACCTCAACAACGCGCTGCTGCTGGTTACCTTCGTCGTCCGTCCAGCTAGCTTCAACTTGGAAGACGTGATCGTCGTCAACCTTGAATGCCGCAGGCCCAGTTACCTTCTTGCTGAGCGTTACGTCGGTCGACGGAACCATCCTGTTCTGGATCTTCCCTTCAGCGACTTGCTCCGAAGTTACGACTGCTTCTTGACCGTCGGGGTACTTAACATTCCAGGTAGTTCCTTCTACCTTAGGGAGAGAATCGGTAGACTCTTCGTACTTTACCTTTGTTCCCGCAGGCAAGTTGTCAAACTTCTTCGTTTCACCCGCCTTCAGCTTGATCTGCGCCGGGTACTCTTCGCCCTCTAGCTTCGCACCCTCTTCGTCGGTCCACGTGAGATCAACGGTGAACTCAGCGTCTTCCGAGATCGGCAGGTTGTCCGGGTTAACAAGCTCCTTCGTGATTTCGAACGCACCCGTGGACTTCTTGGCAGTGTTATCGAGGTGCACTTCCACGTTGCGATCCTCTACAACCGTCAGAGTTGCGGTCTTGCCATCCTCAGAGATTTCAACATTATCAACGTCCTCTTCACCGGCGCGGAACTTAGGATCGCCGAAGGTAACCCCTTCCACGTCAGGGAACGTAGGTTCTGTCAGAGTCACCTTTGTTCCCGCAGGAAGCTCCTTCGACCCCTTAACAAACTCACCGTTTGCAGAGACCTTTTGGTCATACTCGTCGTTGAAATCTTCGTTGCTAGATTCAATCTTTACGTGCACTGTGAACTCGGTGCCTTCCGGCACGAGCTCACTGCCCTCTACAATGTGCTTCTTAAGCGCGTAGCTGTTGCGATCTACGCCCTGAATGGTACCCGAACCGGTCTGAGTGAACTTAACTGTCTTCTCAAGGCCATTGCCGTTCACGTTTGCTGTGTTGCCGAAAGAGGTCCCGTTAGGGATGCTACCTTCCCCTTCGTAGTAGGTGTAGTAGTGGACCTGCCAGTTTTCCTTCGAGCTCCAACCGCCGGTGGGCTCTGGAATCGTGATCGTTGCGGACTTTCCGTCCTCACTCAAATTCACCTCAGCGTTCAGCGGATCGATATACTCCGCCACACCGCCACCGTTGAAACCGTTCAAAGAGAGACCTAGAGTCTCGTCTTCTTCATTCGAGAACTTGTGTGGACCGTCGAGCTTATCCTCAATCACCAGGGCTCCACTGTCGGGAAGATCAACGCTCTTCAAGTTAAGGAACCAGGATACCTTCCGAGTATCCCCGTCTACCGCATTCTCTACCCAGCCATCCTTTTCGGATTGCCCGAAGCTTTCGCGGGGACGCTCCTCCGTAACGAATCCGTTAGCATCTTCGGGAAGCTGAACTGCTGTAGTGATACCGTTTAAGGTGAAGTCGATTGTCTTTCCGTCGTAGCTTTCGGTCTGCGTGCTTTGCAGGCCAATGGTCACATGACCTTTAACCTGGTCCTTATTCGCAAATGCTTCATTGAAAGTACACGTGAGCTGTCCGCCACCGGTCGTGCACAATCCACCAGTGTTTCCATTCTCATCCACCAAGGGGAATTCGTCCTTATGAGCCTGTAGCGGCGCTGGGATCTCGACGGTGAAAGACTCACCATCATTCACCGTGCCGTTCGTAGCTTCCCAATCGAAGCTGAAATCAAACACAGTCCAAGGATAGAATTTCCCGTCCGGCGAAAGCTCCTTGCCATTACCTGCAACCAATTGCGGGTTAGAAATCTTGACATTGGAATTTTCTTGGGCGCTGGCCGCCGGGGCGCCCCCCAAGATCAACGCCACTATAGCCATAATGGCCAGCGAAATCTTCTGTAGCGCCCCCTCTCCCTAAGAGGACTTAACTCGAAGCTCAAAACTCTCTTACCTTTCACTACTTTGCACAGCATGGCAGGGCGCCACACGCGCCTGAATGAACTTGCTGACAGATTAGAACCTTACGATTCGCTGCCGACATTTTCAACTGTTATACGGAAAATTTAACGTTGACTTCACCTACCAGATAGAACTGTATATTTGGCACCCAGCCTCAAGATTAGCTGGACGCCGCCCTTCGCCCTGTACGTTGAGAACAACCCGAGGTCACTGCAGCCTGAAGCCAGTACGTATCCGATCTTTAGAAAGTTCTGATTGTTCGACCCAATCCTTAACAGGTGAATTAGGAGTCGCATAGCCCTTTTTACGCACCCCAAACACTATCGCGCTATCATCACAGACCATTGCTAATCTTTCATGTGCCCACTCTAGGCTGCCACGCGCACCACTAATAGCATCTACCCAATGTTATGCTAATGATGTAGAGTCGTTACCGTTTCGTTGTAAATCGAATGGCTCTTCCGGGCGATAGAACTCCGGGAGTCTGAGTTTTTGCACGCCCACGCTGAAAGAAAGATCGCGCATATGGAGACTAGAAACACTGACGACGATATATACGCAATCTATGGAGTCGAGGAGGTTCCCAAAGCCCGAACCTTAGTCGATATCCTTACGGTAACCGTACATAACCACCCCGATGCGACTGCATTGGAAGGAACAAACGAGACACTCACTTACCGCGAACTGGTCGACCGCATTAATAATGAAGTCAATCGTCTTGCTGAACTCGGAATCGGAAAGGGCGACAGAATCGGCATCCGCGTTCCTTCCGGAACGACGGATCTTTATATTGCAATCTTGTCGACAATCTGCGCTGGAGCAGCTTATGTACCCGTCGACTGGGACGATCCCGATAGTCGGGCAAATACCGTATGGGAGGAAGCACAGGTAGCGGCCGTATACGGCCAGAACCTGTCAATTGTCCAACATGGTCCACAACGTGAGCCGATCACCCCGTCTAGCCCCGAGCTAACGGACCACGCTTGGATTATTTTCACCTCGGGTTCGACTGGTAAGCCCAAGGGTGTTGCAGTATCACACCGGTCAGCTGCAGCACTGGTTGATGCTGAATCACGAATGTATCTCGTAGATCAACCCTTGGGACCCAGCGACCGGGTAATGGCAGGCTTGTCTGTTGCTTTCGACGCTTCCTGTGAAGAGATGTGGCTGGCGTGGCGATACGGAGCAACGCTCGTGGCCGCTCCCCGCGACATCGTCCGTTCCGCAGACGCACTCGGACAATGGATCACCGATCACCGGATCTCGGCTGTCTCAACAGTCCCTACCCTTGCGTCTTTCTGGACAACCGAATCTCTCAGCAACGTTCGACTGCTGATCTTTGGTGGAGAAGCGCTACCCAAAGAATTGATTAATCGATTAGCCACCCCGGGCCGAGAAGTATGGAACACTTACGGCCCCACTGAAACAACGATTATTTGTTCTGGCGAACTAGTCCAACCGCTCAGTGCCGACGAGCCGGTTCGAATCGGACGCGCAACACCCGGGTGGCAACTGGCCGTGGTCAATCCAGAAACCGAAGAACCAGTGCGCTGGGGCGAATCAGGTGAACTCGTAGTTGCCGGTGTCGGTCTCGGACGCTATCTCGACCCCAACAAGGACGCCGAAGCCTACGCACCGATCGCCTCCCTGAACTGGGATCGAGCCTACCGGACAGGTGACCTTGTCATCGCAGAGAAGGCCGGCTTGATCTTTGCTGGTCGTACGGATGACCAGATTAAGTTCGGTGGCCGCCGCATGGAGTTAGGAGAGATCGATCGCGCACTAGCCGGCACTCCTGGTGTGTCCGCGGCTGCTGCAGCCAAGCAGAAAACGCCCGCTGGCTCCGACGTTATCGTCGGGTACATAGTCGCTGAATCAGAAATCAACCTCTCGGAAGCACGTAGCTATCTTTCAAAAGTTCTTCCCGGCGGAATCGCACCTACATTGTGCGTGGTCGACGAGCTTCCAATGAAAACCTCTGGTAAGGTTGACCGTTCTGCCTTGCCATGGCCACTCCCCGACTCGGGCGAAACTACCGCCGCACTGCCAGAAGAGCTTCACTGGCTTGCCCACAAGTGGGCCGATCAACTCGGGCAAGTTCCTATGGAGCCGGATTCCAACTTCTTTGAACTCGGCGGATCGTCTGTCGCGATCGCGAAACTAGCCGTGGAACTACGCCACTTTCACCCTGCCCTCGATATCGGCAATCTGTACAAGAACCCCACGCTCTCGGAGATGGCAGCGTACATCGCCACGCTGAATGAAGCACAGGAGAAACGTCCCACACCCAGAAAGATCCCGTGGTGGTCGGGAGTATTCCAATTCTTGGTGGTCTGTGCCATCTACGCTGTCAACGCTTTGCGTTACATCGTCGGATCGTTAATTGTGGTGTGGGCTCTGCGTTTTTTCTTCGATGCGGCATGGGTTCCGGAGATTCCACTCTGGCCACTACTGGCTAGCTGGCTCATACTATTCTCCACCGCAGGAAAAATGCTTCAAGCGACTATTGTAGTTCGCTTGCTAACGATGGGGGTACGCCCTGGTAAGCACTTGCGTGGAGGGTGGACTCACATGCGTGTGTGGGCGGCGGATCGTTTCCTCACTTACCTCAAACTCGAGTCGTTACTCGGAACACCAGGCGCACCCCTTCTCTATCGCTTATTTGGCTGCACGGTCGGTCGTGGTGTGGCCCTTGCGTCGATGCCTCCAGTAAGCGGATTGCTGTCCATCGGAGAAAACTCCTGCCTGGAACAAGAGGTGGACGTCAATGGTCACTGGATCGAAGGCGATACTTTCCATATCGGCAGGATCACAATCGGCGATCAAGTCCGTGTTGGCCTGCGAACATTCGTTGCGCCTGACGCCACAATTGGTGATGGTGCAGAAATCCTCCCCGGATCGTGCGTAACAGGTTCCGTTCCGAATGGTCAGCTCTATGGTGGTTCTCCATTGATCCACCGCGGTAAGGCCGATGAAACCTGGCCTGCTCAATCACCGACTGACTCCGCAGCCGCAGGCAAAGTTCACATTACGAATGGGGTACAGCTCAAGGCATTGTATCTGTCAGGTCAAGCCTGGATGACCCTACTGCCCATCATTTCGATCCTGCCGGGTACCGCGATGGTGCTTCCGCGTGTTATCACGCACTCTCACTATGAGGAAGTCTTCCCTATTTTGGCGGCATGGGTACCCGTGTTCACCCTGCTCACGGTAGTCACCTGGTTAGGGCTAGTTATTTTTTCGATACGGTTCTGCGCACTCTTCATTAAGCCAGGGTTCTTCCCACAGGAATCCGCCACCGGCTGGGCGGTCTGGCTAACACATACGCTTCTGCAGAAGACCTTGACCTCTACCTACTTCATGTACGCAGGATGGCTGACCCCAGCATTCCTGCGCTTGCTGGGGGCTCGAGTAGGCAATAGCACTGAGATTTCAACGGTTGAGACAATCCCCCACCTGACTTCCATCGGTAATCGTTGTTTCCTTGCCGACCACTCCCTCTGCGCCTCTGTGCGCTACCGATCTGGCTGGGTACATATCGGCACTACCGTCATCGGCGACGGCTCCTTCGTAGGAAACTCGGGCATCGTAGGAATCGATCACGATCTGCCCGAAGATTCTCTGATTGCAGTCCTCGCGTCTACACCCGAGCGCCCCGGCCGCGGAACCTCTTGGTTGGGCCGCACCACCCAGCAAATTCCACGCACTCACGTGGATGCCGACAAAAAACAAACTTTCAACCCGTCTAACTACCTGAAAGTCGCGCGAGCTCTAGTAGAGGCATTTCGCTTCCTACCTGTCCTGGCAGTAGCTTATTTGGATCTATTCATTGTGTGGGTGGGAACCATTATCTACATGCACTATGGACTCGGCTGGTCCGGATTGCGTGCAGTTGCTATGTGGGCAACCCCAATTGTCCTCCTTGCAGGCATTGCTGCCAGCATCTTGCCAATCATTGCAAAATGGCTACTCGTCGGCCGGTTCAAGCCTGGAGATCATACCCTGTACTCTTCCTTCGTATGGCGTGGCGAGCTAGTGGACAACTTCACGGAAATCCTCGCGGTTCCTTCACTTATCCGAATGTCTCTTGGTTCGCCCATGTTCAATTTATGGGCACGCTTGATGGGTTCTTCCATTGGACGCAGCGTTTGGTGTGAAACGTGGTGGCTTCCGGAATTCGACCTCATTCGAGTTGAAGATCGAGCTACGATCAACCGCGGTACTGTCCTACAGACACACCTGTTTCATGACCGCGTGATGGCTCTAGAACCCGTAGTTGCTGAATCGGGCTCCACACTCGGACCGAATAGTTTTATGCTCCCCGGCTCTTCGCTCGGAGAACGAACGACGGTTCTTCCCGGGTCTCTCGTCCTGCGGCAGGATGGAATTCCCGCTGACTCGGTCTGGACCGGCAATCCTGTCGCCTTTGTTAATGATCCAAAGCTCACAGCCGAATCAACCCCCAAGAATTAAGCCCGAAAGGTAAGCCCATGGATTCATCCGCCACACCCGAAGACCCCAAAGCAGCACGGCCGACCCCCGGCCCAGCGGCCATCCGTCCAATTTGGGACGGCGAAAAGGCTGCCCCTCCGCCGGTTTACACCCCGCCCCCCGAACCAACGGCACCCAAATGGAGCAAGGATCTAGCGTTCGGCCCAGCACGCAATCCAAAGCGGATCACAGGTCTGGACGCTGCCCGTGGCTGTGCACTGCTAGGGATGGTCGCAGTGCACATCCTTCCTGCAGCTAATAGCTACACGGGGCGACCGACCTTTGTTTGGGGAATTTTCGCCGGGCACTCGGCTGCGCTATTCGCGGTCCTTGCCGGCATCACCGTAGCCCTAGTGACGGGTTCCAACAACCCGTACAAAGGTCAGAAGATGCGCCGCAGCCGGGTCTCACTGGCAGCTCGCGCTGCGGTTATCCTTCTACTCGGTCTTGCCTTAGACGAACTACACCTACCCGTGTACAGTATTCTGCCCTACTACGGGTTGATGTTTTTCCTCGCCATTCCACTAACTGCTGCACGTATCCGCACGCTACTGGCTGTGGCAGCCGGGTTTGCAACTTTAGGGCCGATCCTGGTGTTTTTCACCAACTCTCGACTCCATTACACCACTACATTCAACCCCAATTTCAGCTCGCTGTTTTCTCTACCAGGTGACACGTTGATCACTTTGCTGGTAGGCGGCACCTATCCGCTTGTGACGTGGATGAGCTACCTATGCCTCGGGCTAGCTATTGGACGGCTGAACCTCCGCTGGTTGCTTACCCAGGTCCGGCTCATCCTGGTCGGTGCTGGCCTCGCCTTTGTTGGGTCCTTCTTCTCAACGTTTCTCATCGATTACCTCGGTGGGTTTACAAACCTGTACTACTACACTGATGGGTACGATGCCGAGGACATCATTAACGTCATGGATTACGGACCGGAGGGGCACCTGCCTACCAACACCTGGTGGTGGCTGGCCGTTAATGGACCGCACACGGATACTACGTTTGACCTGCTCACCTCTGCGGGGTTGGCAATGTTTGTCATCGGCGCATTCCTCGTGGTCAGCCGTATGCTGAGCCACCTCCTCTTACCCCTTATTGCAGCTGGCTCAATGACATTGACGTTGTACACGGCCCATCTACTAACCTTCGTAGTCACTGGAGATTCCATCAGCAACTTCCCTGTGGGTTGGTTCTTCGCTCAGGTTCTGTTCGCGCTACTCTTCGCTAGCGCATGGCAACTGGCACGGGGAACCGGACCACTCGAATCTTTGGTTTCCCGTTTCTGCCGACGAATCAGCTACGTGTTCGTACCTAAACCACCAGAACCGGTTCAGGTGGAAACAAGGTAAGCTTCATAGCCGTTACAAGGCAGAAAGATGCCAATTGTGTCGAGCGACAGACTTCCTCAGGACTGAAGGAGCACTTTCCGTGAACATCACGCCTCCGCAGTTTTCTCTGCGAAATAGCCTACGCCTAGCTGTGTTAGGCGTTTCAATTCTGTTGACGAACGCAGCGTGCGCTGGAGTTGAGACTGAGGGGTTTTCGCCTATGCCAACCAAACAATCTTTGCCAGAAAAGTCTGAAGAATCCAGAAAGCCCGGCGACGGTATCGAGGAGGACTCTACAGATGAGAACGAGGATTCGGAAGGTCTGACAGAAGAACTACCAGAGTTTCTCTATCCAGACGGCACCAAGGTAGCTCTCACTGCACCCGGAACGGTTCTTCGGTTCGGCGAATCTGCTACTGTGGCCACCTCCGACTCCGAGGGGCGTTTGCTGATCTGGAAAATTAACGCTCACGATGGTGTACGGATTCCGGCTGGGCGGATAGAACTCCTTGAGCCTGAAAAGGCAACTAACATCAGCCATTTCAATTGCTATGCCTACGACATAGCATTCTTAGGTGCAGTCTCCAAATACACAGAAGATCCGATGGTAATCCACGGGCTACCGGATATTAACAACGCAGCTGTTACGCCACCTAAAATGATCGCTTCCAGCCGTGACGGCAAGGCCTCACGACGGCTAGTGGGTGGTTCCGATAACGCCTGCGGGATCCCGCTCAACTCTAGATTGCCAACTAAACAAAGCTCGCTAGTCAGAAATTTCTCCTATGCCCGGGGTACGGTGGGCGCAGTGGAACACGGATCTGAAACGGCAGAATCGTCGCATACTGTCAGTTTCTATTTCGACGAAGAGGTTCCCACAGTACCCGAGGGACGCAAAAAGCCGGCACCAATCATATGGAGATAGTTCCACAACAAAAGTCTCACCAGAACGTGAACAATTTACCGTTTGAGTAGCACGAGGTTCAAAAACCGAAATAACTCTTAGTAACAGAATGCACTTTCAATGAAAGATACCAAGCCCCACCCCTAGCCCCCATAGCCACGACAACCCAAAAACAACGCAGATATCGGTTCGCCCACGAAGCCACAACTCATCTCTCGATCAAGTTGCGCTTCAGGACAACTGCGGAAGCAGGGGGATTTGAACCCCCGGATGGTCTCCCATCGCTGGTTTTCAAGACCAGTGCATTCGGCCGCTCTGCCATACTTCCAATGCGGCTAGTACCGCTCAAAACATTTTACACGCCACCACTAATCCTCCAACTTCCGCTCCGCCTTTCACCGACCCACCGAAACCTCACTCCCCCACCGCGCACCCCATTCTCAGCCGCACAATGATTCATTAGGGTGGAGACCATGAGCATCACCACGAACGCAATCATCCAGACCGATACCGAAAACCCCAGCTCCCTGGCCTGGCAAACCACCAGCATCGCCGACCCCCAACCCGGCGAAGCCCTGGTGCGCATCCACTACGCGGGCGTCAATAGAGCAGACACCCTACAAGCCCAAGGCCACTATCCCCCACCCCGCGGCACCACCGACATCATCGGGCTCGAAGCCGCAGGCGTGATCGAAGCCCCCAACGGAGCCACCCGCCCCGACGGCTCCCCCTGGCACCCGGGCGACGAAGTCGCAGTGCTGCTCTCCGGGGGCGGGTACAGCGAATACGCCACCGTACCCGAAGGCCAGCTCCTCCCCATCCCCGCCGGATACAGCCTCGCCGAAGCCGCCAGCGTGGTGGAAGTCGCCTGCACCGTCTGGTCCAACATCATGATGACCGCCCGCTTGCGCGAAGGCGATACCATCCTGTTCCACGGCGGCGGCGGAGGCATCGGCATCTTCGGCATCCAACTAGCCAGAGCCCTCGGCGCCACCGTGGCCGCCACCGCCGGCTCCGAAGAAAAGCTGCACGTATGCCGCCGCTACGGCGCGGACATCCTCATTAACTATAAGGAAGAAAACTTCGCCGAAATCCTCACCGAGCACGGCGGGGCGGACGTGATCCTGGACATCATCGGCGCCAAGTACCTCGACCGCAATATCACGGCCCTGGCCCCCGACGGGCACATCGTAATCATCGGTATGCAAGGCGGCGTGAAGGGCGAACTGAACATCGCCAAGCTACTCAATAAACGCGGCAACATCAGCGCCACCGGCCTGCGCTACCGCGACAAGGAAGACAAGGCACACATCGTCGCCGAAACCGTGCGCAACGTCTGGCCGCTGCTGGAGAACGGGCAGATCACCCACCACATCAACCGGATCATGCCCATCGCCGAAGTCGCCGCCGCGCACAAGGCACTGCTGGCCGGGGAGGTCACCGGCAAAATCGTGCTCGAACTGCCGCAGAGCTAGGCGCGGCGGTCGCGTTGCTATAGTGGCGGGCCCGGCTCGCGCCTCTGAGCAACGGGCGAAGCAGCTAAACGCGCGGCTTGGTGAGCCGCCCGAGGCCACGCCGCGGCCACCCGCCCGTCTGCACCAACACCAGCGCCACCAGCACCAGCAGCAGGCCAGCCCACTGCACCACGCTCAGCCGCTCGCCGACGAACACCACGCCCAGGAACGTCGCCGTCACGGGGCTCAGCACGCCGAGAATCGCCACCTGCACCACGTCCAACTTGGCCAGGCCGTGGAACCAAATGCCATACGCAATCAGGGCACCGAAGATCGTCAGATACGCATAACCCAACACATTCTGGCCGGTCAGGTGGTCCGGCAGCCCCTCCATTACCAGCAGCAGCGGAACCAGGAACAACCCGCCGAAAGTCAGCTGCCAGCCCGTCACCGCCAGCTGCGGCACATAGTCCGGCTTACCCCACTTCTTCGCCAGAATCGCACCCAGCCCCATGCACACACTGGCGCCTAAGCCCGCGAGGATGCCGGCGGCATTCAGGGCTGCGGCGGGCGTCAATACCAAACAAGCCACACCCACCACAGCAACGAGCGCGCCGATTACCTGGTACGGCTGAATGCGCGTGCCCAACAGCGCCGGGCTCAGTGCGATCACCCACAGCGGCGCCGTGTTCGTCACAATCGCCGCCACGCCGCCCGGCAGCAGGTACGCCGCCGCGAACAGCAGAGCAAAGAAGCCGCCGATGTTCACAACCCCCAGCACCGCGGACTTCCACCACCACTGCCCGCGCGGCAGCCTGCGGAACCACAGCAGCAGCATCAAACCCGCAGGTAGCGCACGCAGCACACCCGCCAGCAGCGGCCGCCCAGGCGGCAGCAGATTCGTGGTGACGATGTACGTCGTTCCCCAAATTATCGGTGTAAGCGCGGTAATCAGTCGTAGCACACGGCCACGCTATCTTACGGACGCCACCACCCGCACCAACTGGTCCACATCATGCGCGGTGTTGTGCGGGGCGAACCCGACGGAAACTGCACCGGCCTGCTCTAGTGCCGATCCCAGCGCCGACCCCAACGCCGCGGCCGACCCCTGCGGAGAGCTCTGCGGAGAACTCTGTGCCGAGGCGGCGTCCGCCGCCTTGCGACCGTGGCGGCCACGGGAGTTCGCGCCGGGTGCCGCGGGGAGCTCCTCGAAGACCCCCATGCGCTCCAACAGCTGCGACTGGCCCGGCGCGACCACGCCCGCGACCACACCATTGGCCAGCAGTCGCTGCGCGACCACGCCCGCGGGCACGCCGTCGACCATGAAGCTCACGCGCGGAACGCGGTCGACGGAGGCGAACTCCTCCAGCGCGTCGCCATCGCCATCCACGCCGATGGCGTGCACGGTGCCGAGGCTCTGCAGGCCCTCCACCAGGTGCGTTGCCAGCGTGTTCAGGTGCTCGGCGGCGCGGGGCAGGCCCTTCTTCAACCGCGTACGGCGGGTGCCGCGGGCGGAATCGTCCAAGCGGGCCAGGTGATCCACGGCCTCCGCCACGCCACCCAGCAGGCCCTCCGACACGCCGCCCACGCCATGCGCAGAGTGGAAGACCTCGCGGCGGGTGGCATCATCCTTGAACACCAGCGCGCCGACACTCGGGCCGCCCAGGCTGGCGACATCCAGCGCCAGCACGTCGGCACCCATCTGCTCCACGTCCACCACGCGATAGGGAGCGAAGGAATCCACATCCACCACCAGCAACGCCCGGGACTTCGCCCGCACGCAATCCGCGATGGCCCGCACATCCGTCACCGCGCCGACGTACCGGTTCGCAGCGGAGACTGCCACGACGGTGGTCTCCGACTCCACGAGGTTCGTGTACTGCCAGGCCGGCAGCACTCCGCTGGAAAGATCCGGCTCCGCCCAGCGCACCCGTGCGCCATACAGATCCGCCGCATGCTTCCACGGCGACACGTTCGCCGGATCGTCAATACGGGACAGCACGACCTCCTGCCCCAGGCGCAAGCGCCGGTACAGGGCATGCGCCAGGTCATCCAGCAGTGCCGCGCGGGAGGCTCCCAGCACCACATTCTCCGGGCGCGCGCCCGTCAGATCTGCGATAGCGATCCGCGCGGAGTCTCCGAAAGACTCACCAATGCGGCGGCCCGGACGCTGCGCGCGGGAATGCGAACCCGTCGCCGACTCCGGAGGCTCCAGCAAAGAAGCCACCCGGAAACTACGCGCCACCGCCGAAGACACCCGCTCCGGAACCTGCGGGAAATCCTGCGCGTTTAAGTACGTCCAGCCATCCGACAGCGATGCATACAATCCCCGCACCCGTGGCACATCGAACACTGGAACTCCTTATCCACCTAGACTGCACTACCCAGACTGCGCTACCTGGGCTATCTAGATTGCTTCAAACTGCGATTGCTTCAGACTGTGCTTCTGCCCAACCGATACTAGCCTGCCAGCCGGACACGCAACACCGTCGCCGGTCGCGGCCACCGCCGTCCCCGGTCGCAGCCCCGGTCGCAGCCCCGGTCCCCGCGAGCCAACGCAGCCACCAACACGATCGCGGGACGCGCCGAGAATAGGAGGCGTGGGCGTCACAAAGTAAAATAGACTGCCTCAAAGCAACAGCAACAGAAGCAGGAACACATGCCACAGAAAATGCCAGAGGCCGCGGATCTCCAGCGGATCACCGCCGCGGCAGACGGCGACATCCCAGCTAGCAACTCCCAAACCTTCGCCGCCGCGTGGGCGGACCTGAAGAAGGGGCTGGCGCAGCGCGAACTCTGGCTGGCGCTCGGCTGGCAGGACATCAAGCAACGCTACCGGCGCAGTACCCTCGGCCCGCTGTGGATCACCATCGCCACCGGCGTGATGGCTCTGGCCCTCGGCCTGCTGTACAGCCTGCTGTTCCAGCAAGACCTCGCCAGCTTCCTGCCGCACGTCGCCGTCGGCCTGATCCTGTGGGGCTTCATCGCAGGCTGCATCAAGGACGGCGCCGAGGTCTTCATCGCCAACGAAGGGCTGATCAAACAACTGCCGTCCGCCCTGTCGGTGCACGTGTACCGCCTGGTGTGGAGGCAATTCCTCTTCCTGCTGCACAACCTCGTGATCTGGCTGGTGCTGCTGGCCGTGTTCCGCCCATCGCTCGGGTGGGAAGTGCTGCTGATCGTGCCCGCCATGGCGCTGATGATCGCCAACGGCATCTGGGTGACCATGTTCTTCGGCATCATCGCCACCCGCTTCCGCGACGTAGCCCCACTGCTGGATTCGCTAGTCCAACTGGCCTTTTATATGACGCCCATCGTCTGGACCACCAAAACCCTCCGCGACCAAGGCGGGGCAGTGGCCGAGCGCGCACGAATTGCGGAGATCAACCCGCTGTACCACTACCTGGAGATCGTCCGCGGGCCGATGATCGGCGAGCCAGTCCCCGCCTACCACTGGGGCATCGTGGGCGTGCTGACCGTGCTGGGGCTTTCGCTGGCTCTGCTGGTGATGCGCCGCTGGCGCTTCCGCGTGAGCTACTGGGTTTAGCCGTGCTAGCTGGTGTGCTTGGTATGGCTTGGCTTGCGGCTGGCTTAGCGGCAGGCGGGCTTGGGGCCCGCCAGCCGCGACAACTGAAACAACAAAGTGAGATGACATGGTTTCGATTGACACTTACGACGCGTGCGTAGACTTCCCCATCTTCGATGCGAAGACCCGCTCCATGAAGCAGACATTCCTGGGGGCTGCCGGCGGCGCGATCGGCAGGAACTCGTCGAATACGGTGATGGTGGAGGCGCTTAAGGGCGTCAATCTGCATCTACAAGACGGCGACCGGATCGGCCTGGTCGGGCACAACGGCGCCGGCAAGTCCACTCTGCTGCGCCTGCTCAGTGGGATTTACGAGCCGACGCGCGGGTCCGCGATTGTGCGCGGGCGCGTGGCACCCGTGTTCGACCTGGGTGTGGGCATGGATCCGGAGATCTCCGGGTACGAAAACATCATGATCCGCGGACTGTTCCTGGGGCAGACGCGGAAGGCAATGCGGCGGAAAATGGACGACATTGCGGAGTTCAGCGAGCTCGGCGACTACCTGGAAATGCCGCTGCGCACCTACTCGACGGGCATGCGAATTCGCCTGGCTTTGGGGGTTGTGACCAGCATCGACCCGGAAATTCTGCTGCTGGACGAAGGCATCGGCGCCGTGGATGCGGCTTTCATGGCTAAGGCGCGCGGGCGGCTGGTGGAGATGGTTGAGCGGAGCGGCATCCTGGTTTTCGCCTCGCACAGCAACGAATTCCTGGCGCAGCTGTGCGACAGTGCGCTGTGGATCGACCACGGGGAGGTTCGGCAGGTCGGGCGCGTGGATGATGTGGTTGAGGCGTATGAGGGGCCTGAGGCTGGTGAGCACGTCCGCCAGGTGCTGAAGGACCTGGGCCGGGGTTAGTGCTGGCGGGGTGCTGGGCCGCTGAAGTTTGCGGGGTTGGGGCTTGCTGAAGTTTGCGGGGTTGGGGCTTGCTGAAGTTTGCGGGGGTAGGGAGTGTCAGGAAGTTTGTGTGTGAGGCTCTGATCTAGAAGGAGTTTCACCGATAATGACTACGGTGTCACCGAAGAAAACCATGACCCGGCGAGGGTCAACGAGATCAGCGAGAAGCTGATGGAAAATCCTGAGCTCGCCAGCTTGATCAGCGAGCTGTCGAGCTCCGCTGATGATGCAAGCGAGCTGGTCAAAGGCCTGCTGCAAGCATCAATCAACGCTGGCCTTAAGGCGGAGATGGATGCGCACTTGGGCTACGGCCATTCCGACCGCAAAGCGAAATCCCAGGTCGAAACCGCACAGGAGAATAATCACCGTAACGGGTCGTACACCAAGACCGTCAATTCTGGCTACGGCGCAGTTGAGGTGACCGTGCCCAGGGATCGTGCCGGCACGTTTACTCCCCGGATGGTGCCCAAGGGTGCACGTCGGCTCACAGAACTCGACGACATGATTATCTCGCTCTACGCCGGTGGGATGACCGTGCGCGATATCCAGCATCACCTCGCGACCACCCTTGGGGTGGATATGAGCCCGGATACGATCAGCACCATTACCGATGCGGTGTTAGACGAGGTCATGATCTGGCAAAACCGCCAGCTCGACGAGTTTTACCCGGTGATCTTCCTCGACGCGCTACGCGTGAAAATCCGTGACGGCCACCGCGTGGTCAACAAGGCTTGCTACATGGCGGTTGGTGTCGACATGGACGGCATCAAGCACATCCTGGGACTGTGGATCGCCGACAATGAAGGAGCCGCATTCTGGGCATCGGTGTGTGCGGATCTGGCTAACCGCGGTGTCCAAGACGTGTTCATTGTGTGCTGCGACGGGCTCAAAGGCTTGCCGGAAGCCGTGGAGGCAACCTGGCCGAATTCCATGGTACAGACCTGTATTGTGCACCTGATTCGGGCTGCGAACCGGTGGGTGTCCTACCAGGACCGCAAAGCAGTCTCCCGCGCGCTGCGTGAGGTCTACACAGCCGCTAACGAGGACACCGCACGTGCCAGCCTGGATGCTTTCGAGGCCAGTGAACTTGGCCGGAAATACCCCCAGTCGGTCAAAGTCTGGCGCGACGCCTGGGAGCGGTTCGTGCCGTTTCTGCAGTTTCCGCCGGCGGCACGCCGGGTGCTCTACACCACCAATTCAATCGAGTCGCTGAATGCTGAACTGCGTAAAGCTACCCGCAACAGGGGCCAATTCCCGAACGATACCGCGGCGCAGAAAACGCTGTGGCTGATGATCTGCAACATCGAACAAGCGTGCCGCCCAGCGAGCGAAGAAAGCAAAGCGCAACATTGAGTGCAACGGCTATATTGAAGGAGCGAAAGCCACCGGGTGGAAACAAGCCATCAACCAACTAGCCGTGGCTTACCCCGACCGATTCGCGGACTACTTGTAAACCACCCCCCGCACACAAACAATCGGACACCCTCCGGGGGTACCGGCTGACTTTACCTCTCCCGACACCCCACCAGCCCCACTTTCCCCATCAGCCCCTACCGCCCCACTTATCCCATAAACCACCCTGAAGCCCGCCCTGGTGGGGCACTAAGTGCCGGAAAAGTTGCAGTCTAAAGCGCTAACTGTCGGAAAAGTTGCTAAACGTAAATCCTCGTCGCCGACACCCTGCTCAAAAAACTCGCTGACCTGCAGATTTACAAAACTGAAAATGTCTCCCGATAACAAATTGCAACTTTTCCGACATTTTCCCATCCAGCAGCTGCCCTTAGGGCCACCAGACCACCCACCCAGCACTCACACCAATAACAACGCCCCCAGTGACCCCAATACTCACTTCCACGCATTCGGCCCCACCCCCACACGCGGCGCCTGGCACCATCCCCACACCACACCCACGCCCCACACCCCCGCGCCCGGCGCCAGCACGCCGCCCGCCACCAGCACCACATCCACGTCCGGCGCCAAGCTGCACATACACCATCAAGGGGGTTCTCGCATCTCGATCTTTTGTACTTGTGGATAAATCGCCCACCCGCAGAGAGTTATTCACAAGTCCAAGCCACCCATATTCCACCAAGCTCATTCAATTGCGAGAATGGCCGCGAACCCGGATGCGTTGCCGAATCTCTCTATCCATCTCTCTATCTCCGACACATCTCTTGAAACACATCTCTTAGATACATCTCTTGAAGCACATCTCTCAAAGGCCACGCAGACCAGGGGAAACAGGGGGTCAACAGTGAAACAGTCCAAGGCTCGTAGAACAACAAATTACACCGCACACCAATTGAGCGATTACAGCACGAGCGGCAGTGCAAACACCAACACACCCGCCAGCACTGCAACCAACACACCCGCCAACGCTGCAACCAGCACCAGCACCAGCACCAACACAGCAACCAGCGCAAGCAATGGAAAGGCAAGAGCCAAATCCACGACCACCCGGAGGGCGCGTGCGGTCACATTTCCCCAGGTACCACCACGCAGGAAGGCCAAGCTGCTCCTCGACGTTCACACGATGAACCCCTCGGAGGCACGGAAAATGCAGCGACTCGCAGCGAGGGGTGAGGCGGTCAGACTTGCACCGGGAGTTTACATTCCCGCAGGTCAGTGGCGTGAGTTTGAACAAGACCCCGACGCAGAAGCAATTAAAGCGCGAGCCAGAATCGCCGCCGAGTACATCCGCAGTGGTCCAGCCGTCGTGGCGGGCAAGTCGGCAGCCTTCCTCCACGACCTGCCCCTCGAGAAGTTCGAGCCGCCGGAGACGGTGGAATTGGCGTCACCAAAAAGAAGCCTGATGGGAAGAACCGGCAGGTCAGAGCGCCACCTCGCTACGCCGGGGCAAGGCCAGCGCGCTGTGCTGATCCCCACAGAGTTCGGCGAAATCTGGACCAGCGGACTGCTGGATACGTGCCACGACCTGGGGCTTCGACACTCACTGGACGACGCCGTCATCGCCACGGAGGCCGCGCTGCACACAAAGAAAATCACGTGGAACGCATGGCGCACGTGGCGCGCGTGGCAAGACGGGATGTGCGCCCCAGGCGCCACTCTGACCGCCACGCTGACCGCCACGCCGGAAACCGCGCCCATCCGCCACGGCGCCCAACGCGCCCGCACGGCCGCGCGCCTCATCACCCGCTTCTCCGAAAGCCCGCGCGAATCGCAGCTGAAAATCCGCTTCTGGGAACACGGCCTGCCCGCGCCGTTTCAGCAGGTCAACATACTCAACGAGGCCGGCTGGACCATCGGGCGCGTCGACATGTTTTTCGACGTCGGCCTCGCCGTCGAATACGACGGCCGCGAGAAGTACGGCTCCACCGCGCCGGCCATCGAGCGCGCCCTGCTGCAGGAACGCCAGCGCGAAAACGACATCCAAGCCCGCGGCATCACGCTGCTGCGCATCACGGCGGAAACGTACCACTCCGGCCACGCAATCGACCAGGTCAGCGAGCATTTCCACGCCCTCGCCGCACGCCCGACCCGCCCGCCATGCACCCTCTGGAGCGGCGGCGCGCTCGCCTGGTCGTAGCCATTTCTGTCCTTTCTTATTGACGCCCCCTCGCCTCCACCGCCTTCACCTCCAGCTTCGCGAACCGTCCGCCCCGCCCCGGCGCGAGCCCGGCGCGAGCTAGGCGCGAACTAGAGATAAAAAGAGAATTAATGAACCGCGCCAGTTGGGGCGCGCGAAGCGTTAGACTCGGTCACGGACGTGCAAGCGCGACTGACGGCATAGTGCAATTAGACACTGACGGCACAGTGCAATTAAACGCAGCCACGCAGAGCAAATACTCCCCCCAGAACTCACGCAGAACCAGGTGAAACAGTTGACCAACCCAGCAGGCGACAACGGCGCAGGCACCCCCGCCGGCAACGAGGAAGCCACTCCAGCAGGCACCCCCGCCGGCAGCGGCGCAACCGCATCCGAGGCCTTCAACTCCAAGGCATGGCTGCAGCACTACACCCCGTGGACGCAGCACACCATCGACCTCGACGACCCGGCGGAAAACCCCGCGGGCTTCACCATCCCGGAGGTCTTCTGGCACGCGGTGGACACGATCGGCGAACGCAACGCCTTCACCTTCTTCGGCAAAGCCACCACCTACGAGCAGTACGGCCGCCAGGTCGCCATCGCCTCCTCAGCCCTGGAGAAGCTCGGCGTGCAGCGCGGAGACCACGTCGCCATCGCGCTGCCGAACTGCCCGCAGGCCCTCATCGCCTTCTTCGCAATCCAGAACGTCGGCGCGGTTCCGATCCTCCACAACCCGCTGTACACCGCCACCGAGCTGCACCACCCCTTCAACGACCACGGGGCAAAGGTCGCCTTCTTCTGGGACAAAGTCGGCGACGTCGCTGAACAGCTCCGCCTGGATAGCCCCCTGGATACAGTCATCGCCGTCACCCTCCCCGACGAAATGCCCGCCCCGCTGCGCTACGCCCTGAAGCTGCCGATCCCGAAGATCAAGGCTATGAAGGACAAGCTCACCGGCCCGGCGCCCTCCGCCGTCTCCTGGAAGAGCTTCATGCGCACGGGCGGAAATGGCGAGAAGTGGCTGCGTGGGGGCGTCAATAATAAGAAGACCGACCCCACCGACCCCGCGCTGATCCTCTATACCTCCGGCACCACCGGCAAGCCGAAGGGCGCCGTGCTGACTCACCGCAACCTCGTAGCGAACCTGCGGCAGGGCCAGGCCTGGGTGAAGGGCCTGGGCAAGGGGCCGAAGCCGGAGGTCATGCTGGCCGCGCTGCCGATCTTCCACGCCTACGGCCTGACCATGAACATCACCCTCGCGCCGATGATCGGCGGCGAAATCCAGCTGCTCCCCGCGCCCGAAATGCCGCTGGTCATGCGCGTGATGAAGAAGAACATGCCCTCCTGGATGCCCGGCGTGCCCGCGCTGTACCAGAACATCATGAAGGAGGCCGAGAAGCGCGGCATGCCGCTCTCCGGCATCCGCAACTCCTTCAGCGGTGCCAGCGCACTGCCCGCAGAGACCGTCCGCGAGTGGGAACGCTCCACCGGCGGCAACATCGTGGAAGGCTACGGCCTGACCGAAACCTCGCCGATCATCGCAGGTAACCCCATGGGTAAGGGCCGCGAGGGCTACATCGGCGTGCCTTTCCCCTCCACCGAAATCCGCGTAGCTAACCCAGACAACCCCGCCGAAACCATGCCCGACGGCGAGGCCGGCGAGCTGGTCGTCCGCGGCCCACAGGTGTTCAAGGGCTACCTCAACCGCCCGGACGCCACCGCCGACGCCTTCTACGAGGACTGGTTCCGCACCGGCGACATGGCCGTCATGGAATCCGACGGATACCTGAAGATCGTCTCCCGCATCAAGGAAATGATCATCACCGGCGGCTTCAACGTCTACCCCGCCGAGGTCGAGGAAGTCCTGTGCGAACACCCCTCCATCGAGCAGGCCTCCGTCGTGGGCGTGCAGCGCAAGGATGGTTCCGAGACCGTCGCCGCGGCTGTGGTTCTGGCGAATGGCGCTGTTATTGACGCCGACGACTTCCGCGACTTCGCCAAGAAACGACTGACCGCATACAAGGTGCCGAAGGTATTCCATGCTTTCCAGGAGCTGCCCGCCGACCAGCTGGGCAAGGTGCGCCGCCGGGAAGTGCAGGAGCTAGTCGCAGAGAAAGAACAGGCCTAAAACATGCCGCTGAGCAGGAAAGACACCGTCGCCGCAGTGATCGTCACGCATAACCGCGTGGAATTGCTGGAGGCCTCGCTGCGCCAGGTTGCAAACCAGGAGGGCGCGGAGGTCGCACACGTGGTGGTTGTGGATAACGGCAACGACCCGGCGGTGCGTTCGCTAGTGGAAGCGGTGTGCGGGTCGCGGGCGCACTACGTGGGGTCCGCGACGAACCTGGGTGGCGCGGGTGGTTTTGCGCTGGGATTCCTGACCGCACTTTCCCTGGGTGCCGACGCGATCTGGTGCGCCGACGACGACGGGCGGCCAGCCGACGAACACGTTCTGGCCACCCTGCAGGAAGTTGCCGAGCGCGAGGGGCTGGAGGAAATCAGCCCGGTCGTGTGCAACATCGAAGATCCGGAGCGGCTGGCCTTTCCTCTGCGCCAGGGCCTGGTGTGGCGGCGGACGCTATCCGAGCTGGAAGGTTCTTTCCTGCCGGGGATTGCCAGCCTGTTTAACGGCGCGCTGATCAGTGCACGGGCGATGGAGATAATTGGCGTTCCCGACTATCGACTGTTCATCCGTGGCGACGAAGTGGAATACCACCGCCGCCTTGTCCGCAGCGGCCTTCCCTTTGGAACGTGCCTGACCTGCGCTTACCTGCACCCCGACGGGTCGGACGAGTTCAAGCCGATCCTCGGTGGGAAGATGCACACGCAGTACCCGGACAACGAATTCAAGCGCTACTTCACGTACCGCAACCGCGGGTACATCATGAGCCAGCCGGGCATGCGCAAGCTGCTGCCACAGGAGTACGCCCGCTTCGGCTGGTTCTTCCTAGTGCAGAAAAAGGACCCGAAGGGGTTCGCCGAGTGGCTACGACTGCACGCGCTCGGCCGGCGCGAGCAGTTCCGCCGGCCGAAGTTCTAAGCAACTTTTTAAGCACACACACCGACTTCCATTTTCCTTTTATCCCGGCCACGGGCGTAGTCTAAAGAGACTGTCGCGGTGTCAATGCACAATGTCATTGCACAATGCCAATGCAAAATGGCATTGCAAAATCCAGCAAACCAAAGCAAACCCCCGGCACCGCCATGCACCACCTAGCCGAGGATAAAGTTAGCCGAAGTGACCGTGTCCGAAACCCAAACGACCCCTAGCGCTGAGCCCACCGGGCCCGCTGACGACGTAGGCGTCAATAAGAAAAACGCCGAAGGCGCCGCTCCTTCCCGAGCCCGCCGTCACCGCCACGTCGCGCGGCAGTTCATCCAATTCGGACTGGTCGGCGCGTCGGGATTCGTGGTAAACCAGGCGATTTTCGTGCTGTCGAAGAAGCTCGCGGAGTCTGGCTGGGATATTCATGTGCAGGATGCGTTCCTGAACCTCCTCGGCAGCCAATACCATTTGCGCTGGTACCACGTGTTTTCCGTGATCGCGTTCCTACTGGCTAACATTTGGAACTTCTGCCTGAACCGCTACTGGACTTTCCGCCACGAGCCGAAGCGCGCCTGGTGGAAGCAGCTGCCGCAGTTCATGGCCGTGGGAGTGTTCGGGCTGCTGATCACGCTGGTGGTCTCGACGGCGCTGGTGAACCCGGAGTCGCCGATCGCGCTGCCGCACGACATTTTCGATAACTCGACGGGGCTGCGCACGCGCGCGTACTGGGGCAACTTCATCGGCGTGATCCTGGCGGTTCCGGCGAACTTCCTGTTCAACAAGCTGTGGACGTTCCGCTCTGCCCCGCGCGAGCCGAACCGGGTGGTGCGCGTAGTCGAGCCGCGAAGTGGCGGTGCGGATGCGGGCGGTGCGGATGACTAGCCCTCCTTCTAATGACGCCCCCTCGCCGCAACAGGCCGGCGGTACCAGCCGGGCCGGGCAGGCCGGTGGCGCTGGCGCGGGCTCTGGCGCGGCCGGGCAGGCAACGCACACCAGCCGGGCGCAGCAAATGCTCCAGTCACAGCTGGTGAAGTTTGTGCTGGTCGGAGGCTTCAGCGCCATCGTCGACTTCGGCTCGACGGCGCTGTTCACCTTCGCGTTTGGCTTGAGCGATGGCGTGGCGAAGGCACTGGGATTCGTGCTGGGAACCCTGACGGCGTATTTCATCAACCGTCGGTGGACTTTCCAGGCGGAGCCGAGTGGGCGTCGATTTGCAATAACCATGGCGACCTACGGCCTGACCTTTGCGGTGCAGTGGGGGCTGTACAAGGTGTCGATCCCGTGGCTGGAAGGCTTCGACCTGAATGCGTTCTGGGTGCGTGCGATCAGTTTTGTGATTGCGCAGGGCACGGCGACTGTGCTGAACTTTCTGATCCAGAAGTTCCTGATTTTCAAGCGCTAGCTGGGCTTCGCCTTTGCCTCTACCCCGCCGGCACTAGCTTCGCCTCTGTCTCTGCCCCTCCGGCTCTGGCTTCGCCCCTCCCTCTGCCCCGCTGGCTCTGGCTTCGCCTCTGCAGTCACTCCAAGCTCTCCAATCACTCCAGCCCCTTTCATGTCTTGATGTGAGGCATTATGAGGCAACGTGAGGCAAGCTCAGCCACTCCCGGATGCTTAAATGTCGGAAATGTTGCATTTTGTTATTGACCTCCATTTCCAACTTTGTAAACCTGCAGTTCAGAGCGTTTTCCCAGTCTTCCTCAAACTACACCCGGGAACGTTTTGCAACTTTTCCGACATTTGACAACTGGGACTGCAACTTTTCCGACAGTTAAGACCCTAAGCAGCTCCGCCGAGGCCCGAATGTCGTTAGAACGGGAATCTTGCGCTATTTGAGGTCCTCCGGGGGCTCCGCCGAGGCCCAAATGTCGTTAGAACGGGAATCCGTTATTGGAAGTGATTTGCAAATCTGCAAAAGCGCAGGTCAGAGAGTTGCGGAATCTTGCAAGGAGTTGCGGGCGCCGACAGATTCCCGTTCTAACGACATTGCAACCCGCCGGGCGCCCTGTTGGGCCTGTTTTGGCCGACAGATTCCCGTTCTAACGACATTGCAACCCGCCGGGAGGGGCATCTAGGCCGGGTCGGCGGGCAGCGAAAGGCAGGCTACAGCTGCAGAATGAAGCGGTACATCTCCAGCCGCTCCAGCACCGAGCACTGCGGAACCAACGGAACCGCCTGGTCATCGGGCTGACGCTCCCATTTGCAAGCCCCCACCTGCGCCAAGATGCGCCCGGTCCGCCGCGACAGCCATTTGATTTCGCTGGCGCTGAGGGCGTCCGTACCAAGAGCAGTTTCGGTCGGCGGCAGCTTCGCGTCCGCGCGCGTGTAACCGAGTGCCGACATGAAGGCTTCGCTGACCTCGTCGGTTTCCGCATCAACCAGGGTCGACAGGGCGATGATCCGCGCCCACGCGGCGGCGCGTCCGATTTTGCTTTTCTCGATCGGCGCGTCGGCCAGCAGCTCGGCGGCGTGCTCGGAAACGTTGGCTGGCCGCTCCAGGTCCAGCGCCTGCAGCAGCGGAATGAACTCGTACATGGCCCCGTCGCGCAGCAATTCACGCAGCTCAGGGTCAACTTCGGCGAGGATCTGCTCGACGGTATCCTCGCCGGCCAGCGCCACATTCACCTCAGTGATGTCGACCATCGCCGGGATTCCGGCAGGGTGCAGGTGCGCGGCGAGCTCGTCTTCCTGATTCTTATGGACGCCACCCGCCTCCGCCGCATCACCATCAGTATCGCTGAGGAAGTCGGCGGCCAGGAGGACTGCTTCGGCGTTGGTATCGCCGGGCGTGTCAGCGGTGGTGCCGAAGAGGGAGTTGGAGGATCCGAAAGGAGTATCGGCCGAGACGGCGATGGGGGAGTCGTAGGCGGGGTCGAGCTCCTCGTGGCGGGTGGTGGTGTCGGTGACTGTGATGCTGAAGTCGTAGCCTTCTACCTTCAGCACGCCGATGGTGCCGCGGCGGAAGATATCGCTGAGAGCAGTGCCGATGGAGTTGGCTCCCTTGGCGTAGACGCGGACGCGGCCGGCGGTGCGGGCGCGGAAGCTCCAGGTTGGGGCGCCGGGCGTGCCAGCGCCAGCAAAGCCGGCGGTGGCAGGCGCACCGTTGTCGGTGGCCTGATCTTCCAGCGCGACCCGATCTTCCCACGCGACGTAGCGCGTGGGGTGCGCCTCGGGCACCCGGTTGACGGCCTCTGGCCAGCGGAAACTCGTGAGGATTGCGTCGGCGAAATCGGCCACGCTCATGGCGCCGGAGACGCTGAGCAGGCGCGAGTACCTCCCCACGCTGGGGTAGTGGTGCTCCACTGCCACGGTGAATGCTGTGGTTTGTGCCCTGAATTCCCTGTTCATCCCCATCCCCCGCGTGGACATGACCCCCAGGGTTTCCTGTGTCCAACCGGCTCTGCTGCCCTCCGCCCGCGCAGCACCAGAACCGCCGGCGGATTCATACCCGCCGACGGCTCTGATGAGGGGTGTGGGTTTCATGGGTTTAAGCGTAACCGCGCCCGGCTAACCTCGCTTGGTGAGCACCACCGGCAGCGGTCGGGCATTCGAAAACTCGCTGTTCACGGCACCAATTCTGCGAACCCGGAGCTTGTCGAACGCATTGTACTGGGCGATCCAACCACGGAGGGCGGCAGCTTCTTTCAGTGCGCTCGCCACGGCCGCGCGCTCTGCGTCGCCCGCGCCGTCCGCGCCCGCACCGTCAGCACCCTCGCCAGCGCCCGCACCGTCAGCACCCTCGCCCGCGGAAGCACCAGCGCCCGCAATCCCCGCCTCGGCCTCGCGGAACTCCGCCAGCGGGCGGAAGCTCCCCCACGCTGGCTGCTTCTTATCCGGGAACTCCGCGCTGAAGTGCTGCTTTGCGGAGGCGAGGGCGTCCTCAAGACCAGCCTCCGTGGCGGCCACATCAATCAGCGCGACGTCGCTCGGCAACAGCTCGGCCGCCGCCGCGTCCCCCACGAACAGCACCGGATAGCGCAACAGGGCCGCGAGCATGGCCGCCCGGTCGTCGGTGCCCTCAATCCAGTCGGCGTTGGCGGCGAAGCCGTGGATGCCCGCGCCGTCGATCAGCCAGGCTCCGGAAAAGTCGCCGAGCTGCACGTCAGGGTCGGTTTCCACCTGCCAGATGGCGAAGGTGGGGTCGTCCGCAGGGTCAGCAGCGGGGCCAGCAGCAGAGCCAGCGGCGGCAACGACCATGATCGGGTCGTAGCGGACGGATGCGGACTCGCCAGCCTCGGTGGAGTTCGCGACGGCGCCAGCGGCGGTGCTCTCAGGTGCAGTTGTGCTCATCGCTTTCGGAGGTTACCACCAACTATGATCATCCCCATGGCTGTTTTTGATAGGTTCCCCGCCGCCGCGAAACTCTTCAAGCGCTCCAAGCCCTCCCCCGCCGAGCAGGAACACAGGAGTGCGCCGGTGCGAATTGGTGGCGTCGGTAAGGAAAGCAGTTACGAGGCCTCCACCCGCACGAACCTGCCGCTCAACGAGTACATGACGCGCCTGATGGCCCAGGAACTCCCCATCCTCGACAGCACTAGCCGCCAGCGCGTGCGCGACATCCTGCGCGACTACGACGGCCCGACCATCACCGAACCCGAGGAACTGCCGGAGGAAATCCGCCAGATAATGGAGCTCTACTAGCCCTCCGCTTGCCCTTTTTTTAGTGACGCCACCCACACCGCAACTGCGAAAACGCTGGCAACTTGGGCCCGACGCTGCGCCGCACCCAGGGGTTGTCGCACCCGGGCGCTAGGGTAGAGAACATGGAATTGCACACCAGCACTCGTACCCTCACCGGGTGGGGCCGCACCGCCCCCACGACCGCCGAAGTTCTGTCTACGCAGGATGTCGACCAGATTGCCGCCGCCGTTGCGCGCGTGGCCGACGATAACGCGGATAAGCCCAGCTGCCTGCAGCGTGGCGTGATTGCCCGCGGCATGGGCCGCAGTTATGGCGACCCGGCCATGAACGCCGGCGGGCTCGTTATCGACATACAGCAGCTGAACACGATCCACAGCATCGACCCCGATACCGCCATCGTGGACGTGGACGCGGGCGTGACGTTGGACCAGCTGATGAAAGCCGCCCTGCCGCACGGCCTGTGGGTGCCGGTGCTGCCCGGTACGCGCCAGGTGACCATCGGTGGCGCTATCGGTCCGGATATCCACGGCAAGAACCACCACTCCGCGGGTTCCTTCGGCAACCACGTCCGCTCCATGGAGCTACTGGTGGCTGACGGGCGTGTGCTGCACCTGACCCCGGAGGGCTCCGCAGACGACCCGGACGGCGAACTGTTCTGGGCCACCGTCGGCGGCATGGGCCTGACCGGCATCATCCTGCGCGCGACTATTGAGATGACGAAGACGGAGACCGCGTACTTCATCGCCGATGGAGACATGACGCACTCCCTGGACGAGACCATTGCGTTCCACTCCGATGGTTCGGAACACAACTTCACCTACTCCTCCGCCTGGTTCGACGCGATCAGCCCGGAGCCGAAGCTGGGTCGCGCGGCGATCTCCCGCGGCTCCCTGGCCACCCTGGACCAGCTGAAGGAATACGCGCCGAAGCTGGCGAAGGATCCGCTGAAGTTCAACGCCCCGCAGCTAATGACCGTGCCGGATATCTTCCCGAGCTTCACCATGAACAAGCTGTCCATGGTGGCCATCGGCGAGCTGTGGTGGCTGAAGTCCGGCGAGTACCGCAACCAGGTGCAGAACCTCACGCAGTTCTACCAGCCGCTGGACCTGATCGGCGAGTGGAACCGCGGCTACGGTTCCAAGGGCTTCCTGCAGTACCAGTTCGTCGTGCCGACGGAGGCCGTGGAGCCGTTCAAGGAGATCATCCGCGACATCCAGCGCTCCGGCCACTACTCCGCACTGAACGTGTTCAAGCTGTTCGGCGAGGGCAACAAGGCCCCGCTGAGCTACCCGATGCCGGGCTGGAACGTCTGCGTGGACTTCCCGATCAAGCCGGGCCTGGGCGCCTTCCTGGACGACCTGGACCGCCGCGTGATGGAGTTCGGCGGCCGCCTGTACCTGGCCAAGGAGTCCCGAACCTCCGCCGAGAACTTCCACAAGATGTACCCCGGCCTGCCCGGCTGGCTGGCCACCCGCAAGCGCATCGACCCGACGGGGGTCTTCGCCTCCGACATGTCCCGCCGCCTCGAGCTTTAACTGCACAGAGCTCTAACTGCACAGCGCTTTAACCCCGAAAGAGAGTCACAATGATTGATGCCGTTGGCAAACCCCAGTCCATCCTGCTGCTCGGCGGCGCGTCCGACATGGGCCTCGCCGTCGTCGAGGAGTTCCTCTCCCGCGGCCCCGCACGTGTGATCCTGGCCGCCCGTGCTGGCGAGTCTTTGGATGACGCCGCCTCACGCATGAATGCCGCCGGTGCCAGCGAGGTCGTACCCGTCTCCTTCGACGCAGTGGACTTCGATTCCCACCCGCAGGTTTTCGAGGAAATCTTCAGCCACGGCGACGTGGACCTCGCCATCGTTGCGTTCGGAATCCTCGGCGATAACGAGAAGCAGTGGACCAACCAGAAGCTGGCCGTGCAGGCCGCACAGGTGAACTTCACCGGTGCTGTCTCCGTCGGCGTGCTGCTGGCGGACTACATGAAGAAGCAGGGCCACGGCCAAATCGTGGCGTTCTCCACCGTTGCAGGTGAGATGGTCCGTCGCTCTAACTTCGTCTACGGCTCCACCAAGGCCGGCCTGGATGGTTTCTACCGAATGCTGAACGAGGCCCTGCGTGGCACCGGCGTGCGCGTGCTGACCGTCCGCCCGGGCCAGGTGCGCACCAACATGACCAAGGATCTGGATGATGCGCCACTGACCGTGGACAAGGAAGACGTGGCCAAGGCCATCGCCAAGGCCGTGGATAACCGCAAGTCCCTGATCTGGGTGCACCCCCTGTTCCGCCCGATCATGCTGATCCTGAAGCACCTGCCGCTGCCGATCCTGCGCAAGCTGCCGCTCTAAGTTCCACTTAGCTGAGCCCAGGGGCTTGCGCCCCGGCTCCGCAACACAAAAGCGCCGACCAACGGTCGGCGCTTTTGCAGTCTAGGGGCGGATCCCTCCGGCGAACCTAGTCCTCCGGCGGACTCTAGCTCTTCGGTGCGCCCGGGTGCGCGGACTCCCGCGCGTCCAACTTCAGGAACGCCGACAGCACCATCAGCAGCACCGACGCGAACGCCGCAACCAGGAACGCCATGTGGATGCCCTGGCCCACCACCTGCTGCTCCACCAGCGCAGGATCCGTCGCAGCCAGGCCTGCCAGCTCCGCCGCATTACTAGAGGCGTAGCGGGCGGATGCGAAAGTCATCACAGCCACGAAAATCGCCGTTCCGGCGCCACCCGCGACCTGCTGAAGGGTATTCAAAATTGCCTGCGCGTGGGCAGCCAAAGAGTCCGGCACGGCGGCCAGGGCGTTGGACATAAGGGGCGTCATCATCAAAGCAATGCCCAAGTTCAAGATCACCGTAAGAACCATGAGCTGCACAAACGCCGGCCACGTCCCGGATCCGACCCAGGCGAACAGGTGCTCCGTCTGCTCCAGGGCGGCGAAGCCCATCATCGCGATCGTGATCAAAATACTGCCCGGGATGATCAGCATGCGCGTGCCACGGGCATCGTAGGCGCGCCCAATGGCCGGGCCCAGCAGTCCCATGACCAGGCCTCCGGGCAGGGAAACCATGCCGGTCTTCAGCTCCGACAGGCCTGCGACGTTCTGCGCATACAGCGGCATCAGGATGATGAAGCCGAAGAGCATGGAGAAGGAAAACAGTAGCAGCCCCAGCGACAGGTTGTACTCGCGTACCCGCACCGGCTGCAGGTTCAGCAGCGGGGTGGCGTTCGGCTTGTCGCTGCGCTCCAGGGAACGCTGGCGCAGGAAGAAAACCACCAGGATCGCCAGGCCTGCGGCGAGGATAACCAGGCGCTGCACCGGCACGCCGTCGGCCAGCTCCGACAGGCCGGCCAGGCCGTAGACCAGGCCCGCAAAGCCGAAGGCAGAGAGGAACACCGACAGAATGTCCAGGGACGGGCGGGTCGGCTCCTCGAAGTTCTTCACCAGGAACAGGCCCGCGACCAGGGCAATCAGCACCAGCGGAGCGACGAGGATGAAGATCCAGCGCCAACCCAAGGCCTCCAGCGCCACCCCGGAGAACGTCGGGCCCAGCGCCGGAGCCACCGCGATAACCACCGACACCAGGCCGAACACCGCACCGCGGCGGCTGATTGGCACCAGGCGGATGATGGTGGTCATCAACATCGGGATCACCAGCGCCGTGCCGCTGGCCTGCACCACGCGCGCGAGCAGCAGGATCGGGAACGTCGGCGCTGCCGCAGCCAGGATCGTGCCGACAAGGAACGTCGTCAGCGCCGCAATGTAGATCGACCGCAGCCGGAAGCGCTGCATGATGTAGCCCGTCATCGGAATGACCACGGCCATCGTGAGCATGAACGCTGTGGTCAGCCATTGCGCTGCATCGGCGGTGACGCCAAATTCTCCCATCAAGACGGGCAGCGCAACCGCCAGCGTGGTCTCGTTGAGAATAACCACGAAGGCGGCGGCGACGAGCACGCCGATCAGGATCTTCGCACGGGCCGCGGGTTCGGCGGGAGGGACGGAGTGCTCCGCGCGGTCGGAGTCAGTGGCGTCAGAAAAAGATTCTTCAGACAAAAGTATCCCTCCACGATGGAAAAGGCGAGCGCATCGGCGCACCCGCGAACCTTGGATACTTTACACCAGGTTTGCTGACCGCAGAGGGGTGAGTGGTGCCCGCAAGGTAGGCGGGCCCACCGGGGTGGGCGGGTTAGCGCTCCAGCTCGCCTTGAGCCTCGCTCTGCTCGAGCGCGTTCGCACCGTTCTCGGCATTCAGCTGGGCGCGGATTTCCTCCAGGCGGGAGGTGGCGCGCATGTCATTTCCAGCAGATTCGATTTCCGCTATGCGACCCTGCACGGAGTTCTCGACAAGCTCCTGGCTGCCGAGCGCCTGAGCGTAGCGCTGCTCGATCTTCTCGCGCACGCTATCGAGGGTTGGCACGTCATCGTTCTGCACCAGGCCATCCATCTGCTGCATGGAATTCGCGGTGGCCTCCTGCATCTTCGCCTGGTCAATCTGGGTGCGCAGCTGGTTGATCTGCGCCATCTGATCCTCCAGGCGGGCAGCAGACTGCTGCTGTTGCTGCTGCGCCTGACGGGCTGCTTCTTCCGCGCCGGCGTACAGCTGCTTGGTTTCCTCCAGCTGCTGTTCGACGGAGACCAGCTGCGATGCGAAGAGCTCTGCAGTCTGGTTCAGCTCGTTGGCCTTGGTCTGGTCGCCGTCAGCTGCGGCCTTGTCGGCCTGCTGGATGGCGGTGCGGGCATTGTTGGAGAGCTTGTCTGCGTCCTGCTGCAGGCGGTTCAGCTTCATCTCCAGCTGGTTGCGGTTGCCGATCACGCGCGCTGCACCTTCGGAGATCTTCTGGTGCTGCTTGCGGGCGGCCTCCGTAGCCTGCTGGATCTGCACATGGGGATCCGCGTTCTCCTCGATTTTCGTATCGAGGGACTGCATGAGGTATTTCCAGCCCTTAGAAAATGGATTCGCCATGGGAAAACTCCTGTGTCGGTGTGTAGTCGGTACTTAGTCGGGATGTAGTGGTTTGTTTAAGTTAACTGCATTCCAGCGTACTGACTTTCCGCGTGGCGCACGGGGCGAAAGCAAGAGCGGGGCGACAACCCGCCACTAGAGCGGGTACAGGTGAACCACCGGGGCATTCATGTCCCGCCCGGTCAGGTGCAACAGGTCCAACTTCACTTGCTTCAGGGAGACGACCTCCATCACCGGGTCCGGGATCGGCGCCTCGCTAGAAACCAAGCCCAGCTGGTGTAACACATCCCCCGCGCCAGCGGAGATATCGACCTTCACCGGTACCGTGGAAATCTCAGCCAGCGCGGGCACGGCCTCCAGGGACGTAGCCTCCACCACGACGGGGCCGTCGATCACGTAGGTCTCCACATCCGAGCCGGTCTGCATCAGTCCGTCACCCCACTGGCCGGGCAGCTTGATCTGCAGGTTCTTGATCTCCAGTCGGTCGCCGGTGATGCGCAGCAGGTCGCGGCGGCCCTGCTCCGTGCCCACGGAATCCACGCCGACACGCACGTTCCCCTTGAAGGTCACGTTATCTGCGGTGACCTGGCCGACGTCGCCCACGCGCGCGGGCTGCGCCACACTGTACGGGGCATTCGCATTCAGGATGCCCAAGCCGGTCGCCATCCCCACTGCCACCAGCAGGGCTGCAACCGTCGCGGAGTACCCGCCGCCGGAGCCCCCGTCCTCGCCCCGGGCCTTCTTCGGCTTACGCTCCCCCGGCTCCCAGGCTAGGGCAAACGCCCCGCCGAATATACCCAGCAGCGAGCCCAACAAGAACCCGCCGATATTGGAGGCCGGCAGCGCCACCAGCGATGCCAAAATGGCGAAAACTCCCAGGTAGGGCGCCGTGGCAGGCTTCAGCCAAATACCCAGTGCAAACATGATCTGCGCTGCGCCCAGGAATAGCGTGGAAACTCCCGACAGCGTGGAGATCATCACCAGTAGGTCAGAGATCCGCAACGTCAGATACGCGGGCGTCATTATGACAACACCCGAAAGCAGCACCAACAGTCCCGGCACAAACGGTCGGTTGCGGCGCCACTCGGCGAAGCGCGCTAACCGCCCTTTAGCAGGCATTCTCGGTTCCTCGGCGCACGCTCGCCTCCACACCGGAAACGTTCAGCTGCTTTGCACCAACCGACGTGGCAATGATCTTATCCGCCACAACCTGCACGTCCTTCGAGTGCAGACCCCAAGCGTCGTCCGGTGCTTCGGGGTTGACCTGGCTGGCGTCAATACCAAGGTTGGGGTCGGCCATCCGCAGGCTGCCCTTGATGTCGGTGGAGCCTACGATCAGGTCGTCCGCATCAACGCTGTTCTGTCCGTTGGCGCGCAGCGAAAGGGTGGCCTCGCCGACGGCGGGAAGGTTCGGCACAGTGGTGGAAAGGCACAGGTCAGAGGCCTTCGCCTCCTTTATCTTCACGCGCGCGACGGGCAGGTGGTCGTCACCTTTCGTGTCGTTATCCATGAACAGGGAGAAATCCTGCCCGGACAGGCCGCCGATAGTCACGGTGAAGAAGGATCCGGAAAGCGCCAAGTTCGCGGAAATACCACCCTTCGCCACGGCCATTCCGGTGCCGGCAAAGCCGACCAGCCCGGCGGTAAGCGCAACTGCGGCCTTCCTGCCGTTGATCCGTCCCATTCTTCGTGCCTCCTGTTGTAATGCCCTTATGCATTATCCCCGCGGTGGCACCGTTGCGCGAATTGCGGTTCTTTTTGGTGACGCCCTCTAGGCCGCGCCCGCCCGCGCCTCAGCGCGCACGCGCTTATTACTGCTCGGCCTGCTGAGCCTCAAGCTGCTTGCGAACCTCGTCCATGTCCAGCTTCTGCGCCTGATCCATCAGGTCGTTCAGAGCCTTCGCAGACAGCAGCCCGGACTCCCTGGCCAGCAGCACACCGTCGCGGAACATCATCACAGTCGGGATCGACTGGATCTGCAGCGCAGCGGACAACTCCTGCTGAGCCTCAGTGTCCACCTTGCCGAACACCGCATCCGGGTGCTCCTCGGAGACCTTCTCGAAGATAGGTGCGAAGCGCTGGCACGGGCCACACCACTCCGCCCAGAAGTCCAGAACAACGATGCCATCGCCCTGCACGGTTTCCTGGAAGTTCTCACCGGTGATTTCTACGGTCGCCATTTCTTTCCCTTCGGTTGGTTGTCGTTGGGCGTGCATGTTTTTCCAACATTACGCAACGCACGCTTTATTCCCCGTTTAGAGTTCTTTTTATGTCTATTTATGACGCCAACGTGAATCCATCCGGCACTTTCAAAATGTACAAGAAGCTTGCGCAGAAGCCATTCGGCAACGGCCTATTCTCGCTGGTAGCCAGCGCAAAGGCGCCATACTTCCTTACCGTGCAGCCGCGCCTACAGGAGTTGCGCCCCGGCTACTGCAAGGTTCGGTCGAAGAAGTGGTGGCTGCTGAACAACCACATTGGAACCTTCCACGCCATTGCGGCCTGCAACGTTGCGGAGTTTGCGATGGGGATGCTGGCTGAGGCGTCCATACCAAACACGCACCGCTGGCTACCGCAAGGAATGCGCACGCAGTACCTGAAGAAGACGAAGGGCAGCCTGACGGCCACCGCGACGGCGGAGCTGCCGGACTTCGAGAAGATCACGAAGGAATCCGGCGGGCAGACCGTGCCGGTGAAGATTCACTTCGCGGATGACGAGGGCAAGGAATCCACTTACGTGGAGATCGACATCTGGGTGACGGCGAAAAAGTAGCGGGTCAAGTACCCGCCAAGACCGCGCCAGCTAAGCGCCCGCCAGTGCCGCGCCGCCCCAGACCGCGGGCAAGAATACCGCGCAGCAGGCCAGCAGCATCGCCACCACGCCGACGATCCGGCGGGCCGGTTGGGGTTGGGTGAACACCTCCACCATGGCCGTAGAGAACGTGGTGAAACCTCCGGCCACGCCTACTCCTATCAGCGGAAATAGGATACCCAGGGCACTGGCCGCTCCCCCGGAAGCTTGCAAGGCTTCGGGTTGTTGCAGAGCCCCGGGGTGCTGCAAAACAAAGCCAAGGACCACTCCCAGCGCGATGGTGCCTAAAAGGTTGATGACCGCCAGGCTCCACAGCGGCGCCCAGCCGCGCCGGGATTTCAGATACGTATCCAACTGGTAGCGCGCAGCGGCGCCAGCTCCGCCGCCGATGGCGACAGCCACCAACTCCACGAGTGTTGCCCCGGCGCTCATCGGCCTCCCCCTCCCCGGGCCTCGCGGACTATGTCAGCGCCGTCTGTGGGAGCTTTGCCGACCGCCGCGCGCCGCATGCTCCCCAGCGTGTTCAGGTCGCGCCCCAGCCGCAGGCCAGCGGCGGCCGCGAACAGGCCAAGCGCCAGCGTGCACACCCCGTAAGCTGCGCCGATGAGGACGGGTGCGGTGGAGGAGGTGGCGTCATGAATAAAGAGCTCCCGAGCCACATCGGCACCGACCACGGCCGCGGCGAGCGAGCTGAACGACGTGAATCCGCCAAGCACGCCCGTGCCCCAGAAGGCCCGACGGGGGTCGGCGGCGCGTGGGATAAGGCCGACAAGTAACGCCAGGATGAGAGCTCCGAGGACGTTGACCAGCAATAATGCAGCGTCCCCGAGGGTGACGAAGCCAAAGGCGTTTAGCTGCGTGGCCGCGCCGGGGACGCGCGTTGGGTCGCCGAGGGCGGGGAGCCAGATGGTAAGCGCCCAACGAAGAATCGCCCCCAGCGCGCCGCCGAGGAAGACCAGGGCGACGGGCGGGAGGCGTTTCATGGGGGCTATGTTACCCAGCCCGGTGAGCGAGGTGAGTTAGGCCTGCTTGATGGCGACGAAGCCGATCTCGGAGTGCGCTGCGTCGATCTGGAAGTTGCCGTCGTAGTTGATGCGTCAACTAGGTTGACTGATGTGCGATACTGGAGCACATGACACGAGCAAACACTTCTCTCCCGCCAAGCGAGCAGGCGAATGCGGCACCTCAGTGGTTGAACAGCCGCGAACAGCAGGTGTGGCGAGCGTGGCTCAACACCCACATCCAGATCAATGCCGAACTGGCACAGCAGCTATCGGCGGACACGTCCCTTTCTTTGTCGGACTACGAAGTTCTGGTGCACCTTTCGGAATCGCCGGACAACCAGCAGCGAATCGTCGCCCTGGCGAACACGATGCAGTGGAGCCGTTCCCGCTTATCGCACCAGATCACGCGCATGGCTAAGCGCGGCCTGGTGCGGCGCGAGACATGTGACGCCGACGGCCGCGGGGCCTTCGTTGTCCTCGAAGCCGCAGGCCTCGAGGCGATTACTAATGCTGCTCCCGGGCACGTGAAGAAGGTCCGGGAGCTGATCTTCGACCACCTCAGCGACGCCGAGGTGGAGAAGTTGCTCGCGCTTCTTTCGAAGCTGGACGCGCAGTTCTAGCTCCGCGCGAACGCGCAGGGAGGCTGGGCGCTGGGGCTGGACTGCTGGGGGCAGCTACCTAGGGCATCGGGCTGATGTCGCGCGCCATGTCAGAGAACTTGGAGAACTGCAGCTGGTTCGCCACCGTCACGGTGCCAATCGGGCCACCACGGTGCTTCGCCAGGATGATGTCGGCCTCGCCGGCACGCTCGTGATCCGGATTCTGGGAATCCGGGCGGTTGATCAGCATGACCATGTCGGCATCCTGCTCCAGCGAGCCAGATTCGCGCAGGTCAGAGACACGCGGCAGCGCGTCGTCACCACGGGACTCCACGCCACGGTTCAGCTGCGAAATTGCGATCACCGGGACGTTGACCTCCTTGGCCAGCAGCTTCAGCTGGCGGGAGAACTCCGAGACCTCTTGCTGGCGCGATTCCACGCGCTTACCGGAAGACATCAGCTGCAGGTAGTCCACCACGATCAACTGCAGGTCCACCTGCTGCTTCAGGCGGCGCGCCTTCGAGCGGATCTCCATCATCGTCAGATTTGGCGAGTCGTCGATATAGATCGGCGCATCCTCGATCTCGCCGATACGCACGGTCAGCCGGTCCCAGTCGTCATCGGTCAACTTGCCGCCGCGCATAGAGGCCAGGCGCACCTCCGCCTCCGCGGAGAAGATGCGCATCATCACTTCCGACTTGCTCATTTCCAAGCTGAACAGCGCCGACGCTTTTCCATGTTGGATCGACGCCGAACGCATGAAGTCGAGAGCCAGCGTCGACTTACCCACACCGGGACGCGCAGCCACAATCACCATCTGTCCGCCGCGCAGGCCGTTCGTCAGATCATCTAGGTCGGCGAAGCCCGTGGGGATGCCCATCTCCACGCCATCCTGGCTCTCCAACTGCTCGATCTCCCCCACCGTGGAGGCAACCAGTTCCGCAAAGACCTCGTAGTCCTCCTTCGCGGCATCGTTGGTGATAGCGAACATCTCCTGCTGCGCGCGGTCGACCACGCTGTCGACTTCCGCACCCTCCGTGCCCGCATACCCCAGCTGCACGATCGTCGTGCCCGCCTGCACCAGGCGCCGCAACGTGGCCTTCTCGCGCACAATCTCGGTGTAGTAGCCAACGTTTGCCGAGGTCGGAGTCTTCGAATAGACGCTGTGAATGTAGTTCGCGCCACCAACGAAGCCCAGCACGCCGTCCCGGTCCAAGCGCCCGCTGACGATCACCGGGTCTACTTCCTTACCCTCGCCGTAGAGCTGAAGTATGGCGTCAAAAATAGTCTTGTGCTTCGGCACATAGAAATCGTCGCCGACCAGGACCTCCACGACATCCGCGATCGCGTCCTTGTTCAGCATCATGGCGCCGAGCACGCCCTGCTCGGCCTCGGCGTTCTGCGGCATCTCGCGCACGATTTGCTGGTTGCCCGCGCCACCGCCGCCTCGCCGGCTGCCACCCCGGAAGTTGCCGCCCTGTCGGCTGCCGTCGTTGAAGTTGCCGCCCTGGAAGCTTCCCGCACCCGCCCCGGAAGCTCCCCCAGCTCCGCCGTCGAAGGCGCCGGGGTCGCCGAAATCATCGAAAGGCTCGTCGGGCAACGGGGCGCCGTCGTCGAAGTTCATGCCTGCGTTCTTCTGGCTCATGCTGTCCACTTTAGTGGTACGGCCAGACAACCCCCTAAGCATGTTTTCCGCGCCTTGCATGCGAGCTTTTCTGGCGCGTGCTGGGCGTGAACTGGGGACGCGTTGGAGACGCGTTGGGCGTGAGTTGAGCGTTATTTTGCACGGAAGCAAATCGAGTTATCCACAGGCTCTGTGGATTATTCTGTGGAGGCTCTGTGCATAACTCACAACGCCCCAGGATGACTTGTGGATAAGTTGTGGATAGTCGACGCCCTCACCTGCACCTTTTCACATTCCCCCAGGTCAGGAGCGTGTGACTAGTGTGAAAAGTGCTTTTTACATCGGTGGATAACTTGGGGATAAACAAACGTGCAGGCCAGGCGATTAGGCTCCTGTAAAGTCCCAGGTCGCCCGATCTTGGAAAAATATTCACACAAAATTCACCTTTCACCCCAAGAGTCACGCTGCTTATGCACAAGCCTCGGCGCACCACCTGCGGCAAGCCGATCCGCGCCCCTACAACGCTGCCGCCAATGCCGCCACAGTTTTCTATATAGAAGCAAAATATTGGTTTCCCCACGGCACCCTCCCGGGGTGAAGTAGCCTGTCCCCCATGAACGCCACACCCGACACCTCAACTGCACCGACCAACGCCACCTCTCCCCTGCCTCAGCTTGCAGACGCCACCGCCGAGCGCCCCCTCGACCTCCTGATCGTCGGCGCCGGCCTCTCCGGCATCGACCTCGCGCACCACGTCGCCAAGAACTTCTCCGACTGGAACTGGGCGGCCGTCGACTCCAACTACGACCTCGGCGGCACCTGGGCCACCTTCCAATATCCCGGCATCCGCTCGGACTCCGACATGGCCACCTTCTCCCTCCCCTTCAAAAAGTGGCCACACAAGGGCACCCTCGGCTCCGGCAAGCAGATCCGCGACTACTGCCACGAAGCAGCCGAAGAAATCGGCATGCTCGAGCGCCTGCAACTGTCAACCTGGGTGCAGGCCGTGAACTTCCACACCGACCAGGGCTTGTGGGAGGTCACCATGCGCCTTGGCCGCTCCGGCCACGCAAACTCGGAGGGCACCGACGGCGCCTCCGCCCCCGCCAGCCCCGAGCAGCCAACCCTCACCACGTGGACCCGCCGCCTCCACTTCGCCACCGGGTACTACCGCCATTCTGAAGGGTTCACGGCGGACATTGAGGGCGTCAATACCTTCGAAGGCACCGCCCTGCACCCACAGCAATGGCCCCGCGACCTCGACGTGCGCGGCAAGAAGGTCACGGTGATCGGCTCGGGCGCGACCGCGATCACGCTGGTCCCGGCGCTGCACGAGATGGGCGCGGAGGTCACCATGCTGCAACGCACCCCCACCTACATCGCGCCGCTGCCGGAGACCGACACGATCAGCTCGTTCGTCGGCCTGGCCCTCAGCACCGAGCCCGGCACCTTCGGCCACCGCCTGGCGCGCAGCCTGCATATCGGCCGCGACATGGCGCAGTACCACCTGTGCCAGACGTTCCCGAGCATCGCGAAGCTGGTGTTCCGCGGCTGGAACCGCCTGTACCTGCCCGCCGACGAGGTCCGCCGCAACTTCACGCCGCCCTACGACCCGTGGGATCAGCGCGTCTGCAAGTCCCCCGGCGGCGATTTCTTCAAGGCTGTGCGCGGCGGGGCGCGGGTGGTCACCGACCACATCTCGCGCGTTGACGCAGGTGGGGTGCAGTTGCGCTCCGGCGGGTACATCGAGTCGGACGTTCTGGTGATCGCCACGGGTCTACAGCTTCTTGCTTTTGGTGACGCCCACTTCTCAGTCGATGGCACCCCAGTTCCCACTGAGTCTTTGGTGGCTTATCGTGCCATGATGGCTAACCGCCTGCCGAACTTCTCCTACACCATTGGCTATTTGAACCAGTCGTGGACGCTGCGTGCGGATATGACCTCGCGGTACTTGGTGCAGCTGTGGAAGGACATGGATGCCCGCGGCGAGCAGTGGGCTTGCCCGGTCCTGCCCGCCGGCGAGGCCGCTGACCTGCCGTTGTTGGAGATGTCCAGCGGTTATATTCAGCGCAGCGTGGCGACTCTGCCGCGCCAGGGCGCTGGGGATCCGTGGCGAATGGAGCAGGATTACATCAAGGAACGCCGCGCCTACACGGGCGCTGACAATAAGCACGACATGGCTTTCGGCACGGATGCGCTGGAGGCGGCGGCACCGCTGGCAGCTGGCGAGGGCGGCGGCGGTGCCGCTGAGCTGCGGGTTTAGCTGCAGCGCTGGCTTTGCGCTGGCTTTGCGCTGCTTTGCGGCGGTACTTGGGGCGGCTTTGCGCTGACTTTGCGCCGGCTTTGCGCTGGTACTTGGGGCGGCTTTGCGCTGGTACTTGGGGCGGCTTTGCGCTGGTACTTGGGGCGCCGCGTGTACGCTGAGCTTCGCGGGTTGGCTCGGCACAGAGCCTTCTGTCACTATGGGGAGCGTCCAGGGGCTCGGGCAGAGTGCCCGAGGAGCGCAAATGTCGGAAAAGTTGCAGTTTGTTATTGAAAGTCATTTGCAGATTTGCAAACATGCAGGTCAGAGCCTTTCACGTGGCCTGCGAGACTGACGGAGTTTTTGGTTTTGCAACTTTTCCGACATTTAGCCCTACGAAGTGCAACTTTTCCGACAGCTAACGCCACCTACTGCAACATCCACGACCTTTAGTGCCGCGCACTGCAACTTCCCCAGACTTGGACTGCCGCCTACTGCAGTTTCCTTGACATTTAGCGCCCCTGGCGAGGGCAGCCAGGCAAAGTTTGTGCAGCTCTACTGAGGATCAGCCGGAAGCAATCAGGCAAAGGAAAAGGCCCCACGCACGAATGCGTGGGGCCTCAACCTGCTGTTGTCTAAGTTGAAAAGTTTTCTACTGGTGCGTTCTCGTCGCACGCGCAATTTCGCAGCTCGTTGGCTTGGTAGTAGGGCTCAGCGGCATGTTTGCAGCTCAACGCCACATTGTTGCAGCTCAGAGCCTAAAGCCCACGCGTGTTGTCTAGGCACGCGACCCGTGGTGTCTAGGCACGGGAACAGGGCTTCGCTGGCAAACAGCTATGCGAGCCGGCTCAAACGCCAGCCAAGCAAAGCCAGCCAACTGAAACCAGCCAAGCCGACTCAAACGCCAGCCAAGCAAAGCCAGCTGAAATGTCAGCCAAGCCAGCCGACTGAAAAACCAGCCAACTAGCTGGAAAGCCAACCGAGCGGGGCGAAGTTACGCGGAAACGACCTCGAAGCTCAGGGATGCAACGATGCCGTCGTGCAGCTGAACGTCCACAGAGTAAACGCCGGTTGCCTTAACATCGCCCTTGCGCAGCTTGATGCTGTGCTTGTCCAGGGAACGACCGTTGGCCTTCTTCACTGCGTCAACAATGTTGTCTGCAGTAACAGAGCCGAACATCTTGCCGGATTCTGCAGTGCGGACCGCGATGGTCACGCCGCTCAGGTTCTCCAGCTCTTCCTTAACTTCGCGTGCGTGGTCCAGGTCGCGGATCTGTCGTGCTTCCTGTGCGCGCTTAATTCCTTCGATCTGCTTCTCAGCGCCGCGGGTAGCAACGATTGCGTAGCCGCGCGGAAGCAGGTAGTTACGTCCGTAGCCAGCCTTGACCTCTACGATGTCGCCGGGGACACCGAGCTTGTCAACGTTGGCGGTGAGGATCAGCTTCATGATCCAGCCTTTCGTTGTGCTTTGGTTTGACCAATTATGTTCAAAAAGTTTTAACGCTGACCAGCAGCTCTTAAGCTAACCGATCAGAATGGCGGCTCGTCGTCGCCATCACCAAATCCGGACTGTGGGGCAGAGTTCCACGGGTCATCATCCATGGCGGCATTGTGACCGCCGAAGCCCTGGTTATTCTGACCCTGATTACCCTGGCCGCCCTGGTTGCCGGCATTACCGCCGAAGCCACCCTGGCCGCCATTGCCATTACCCTGGCCACCGGCGTTGCCGCCGAAGCCACCGCCCTGGCCACCCTGGCCGCCGAAGCCACCAGCGTTGCCGCCCTGGCCGCCCTGACCGTTACCGCCCTGGCCACCGCGGAATGCCTTGTTGATATCCGCAGTTGCAAAGCGCAGCGAAGGTCCGACCTCTTCAACTTCAATCTCGAAGACGGTGCGGCGCTCGCCGTTGCGATCCTCGTAGGAACGCTGGCGCAGTCGGCCGGTCACGATCACGCGGTCGCCCTTGTTCAGGCTGTTTGCCACGTTCTCGGCAGGTTGGCGCCACACGTTGCAGGTCAGGAACAGCGGCTCACCGTCGACGAACTGACCAGCCTGCTGGTCGTAGCGACGGGGCGTGGAGGCCACGCGGAAGTTCGCCACTGCGGCCCCGTTGGGGGTGTAGCGCAGCTCCGGATCCGCAACGATGTTGCCGACCACGGTGATTTGGGTATCTCCCTGTGCCATGTTTCTTTCCTAACGTTGTGTGGTGACGTGTGGGCGTCAAAAAGAACAGAAGCCCGAAATGGTTACAGTGGTTACAGTGCTTAGGTTAATGGTTTAAAGGTGCCTGTACAGTCCGATCGGAGCCTGCAGCTTTCGCCTTATATGGCGTTGTGAAAGCTACTGGTCCTTCCGCAGCACCTTGGTGCGCAGGATCTGGTCGTTGATGTTGAGCAGGCGGTCAATTTCCAGCACGGTAGCCGACTCACACTTCAGGTCGAGAACAACGTAGATGCCCTCGTCCTTCTTGTTGATCGGGTACTCAAGGCGACGCTTGCCCCAGACATCAACCTTTTCCACGGAACCGTTTTCCTTGCGGACAATCTCCAAGTACTTGTCCAGCGACGGGGCAACGGTGCGTTCATCCTGGGAAGGGTCGATGATGATCATCATCTCGTATTGACGCACGGACCTCATCACCTCCTATGGTCTTGTGTTTCGGCCATACCCCTTTTGGGCATGGCAGGAGGGTCGTTGCGTCAGCAACGTTCTCAGCCTACAGGTTGCCCCGCGTTTTAAGAAATGCCCCCTGCGCCCGGCCCGCGCAATCCTGCGCCTCTTTACGTCGCGGCGAACACCGCCAGGCTAACCGGCACGATCGTCAGGCACACGATGGCGATGCAGAACAGCGTCCATACCTGCTTCTTCGACTTGCCGTACATGAAACTTGCGAAGCTGCCGCCAAAGAACAGGAACCCCACAAACACGCTGGCCATGGTGATGAGGAGTGTCGTGTTATTCATCGTTGCTCTCTTTCGCTGCCGTTGTTGTGGTTGTCTTCTTTATGACGCCCACTTTTCCGCCCGAGCCATTCCCGTGACGGTGGTGCTTTCCCGTCGGAACGTCTGCAGCCAGCACTCCGGCCAGCGGATCGCGACCGCCATGAGCCTCGCGGATCGGGTCGGCGCTGCGCCCCATGATTTGGCGGATGACTAGCGCGGCCATGAATACCAGCAGCGCCAGGCGCACGACGGTCACGGTATCAACCAGCCAGTTCGGGGCCGCCTGGTTGGCTGGCAGGAACTGCCACATGCGCAGGTACCAGTACACGGCTTCCAGCGCTGCCCAGCTGAAGACCAGGCGCCAGCGGGGGAGAGCCAGCACCAGCAGTGGCACCAGCCAGATGGAGTACTGGGGGCTCCACACCTTGTTGGTGATCATGAAAGCCAACGTGGCCAGGAAAGCCACCTGACCCACCCGCGGTGTGCGGGGGGCTGCGATAATGACCAGCCAGGCCAGGCCCAGCAGTGCGACGAGCAGCAAACCACTGGTCAGCAGGTTCAGCGTCTCTGCGCCGTCGACGGACTTGGAGGGGCTCACGCCGTTCCAGGAATCGTTACCCGTGATGTGGGCGATGACGGCGTAGATCGTGGAGCCTTCCCAGCCGCGCTCGGAGTTCAGCCTGAAGAACTCCCCCCAGCCTTCGGGCGCGGCGACCATGATGGGCACATTAACGATCAGCCAGGTGCCGAGCGTCCCGCCGACCAGCTTGGCAAGTGGCCCCCACGCACGCTGGCGCAGGCACAGCAGGATCAGTGCGCCGCCGATGAACGCGGGCCACAGTTTCAGCGCCACGCCCACGCCGACAGCCACGCCCGCCCAGCCGGGGCGCCGATTGGCCCAGAGGCTGAAGATGGCTACCGCCGCGGCGCACGCCAGTAGGTCGAAGTTGGTGAAGGCGTGGACGATGACTAGGGGAGAGGCCGCCATCAGCAGCGTGTCCCATACCCGGTTGCCAGTCAGTTTCGTCATCAACCCGGTGGCGACCAGCCAGAACAGGCCCAGGAAGAAGGCGTTAACGCCGAAGAAGATTGCCACGGGGGTTGCCTCTGGCAAGGGCAGGAAGTCCCACAGCACGCCGACCGGCCGGGCGATAGCCGCAACGATCCACTGGTACAGGCCCGTCAGCACGGGGTATTCCATGTAGTGCACGGAGCCGTCGCTGCCGGTTATGGACGTGAAGTAGGGGAAGTCGAGGTTATCTAGGCCTCGGCCAGAGTAGAGCGAGATTGTGTCTGAGTAGCAAGCGGAGGTGTATTGACGCTTACCGGACCAGTCCACATAAGCCTCACCTGCAGAGGTAAATCCAGTGCGGATGCACTGTGCTTTTTGCAACCAGCCGAAGGCCAGGAAGGTAGCGGCGGTTGCCAGCAGCACGCGGAGGGGAGTCCACCACTTTGCCCGCCCGACAAGGGCGTGCGCCCCCGGTGGACCGCCGATAAAGCGGACGAATCCCCGCGCCATCGGCTCGGTCCGGGAAGGCAGTACGCGCTGCTGAGAACTGGTCTTCTTATGGGTTGAGGATTCCATCGAGCAGGTTCTGTAGATCGTTGTTCGGCGGTCGGTTACCACCCTGCGGAGCGGGCTGGCGCGGCGCCGGGGCCGGGGCCGGCGATGGCGGCGAAGCGGGGGAGGCCGGTGCCGGAGATTCTTGTTCCTGCTCCTCTGGCTGGCCGGCGCCAGCTGCACCGCCTGCGTTTCCGCCGCCGGCGTACCCACCGGTGTAGCCGGAGCTGGCGGCTGCGCCGGTATTGAACTGCTCGATCTCCGTGTTCTCCAGCGAGCGATCCATTACGCCCTTCCAGATCTGGGCAGGCAGGCCGGAGCCGTACATAATGCCGCCGTAGCTGTTGTGAATCGGCTTGCCCTCGGCGGTACCAACCCACACTGCGGTGGACAGCTGCGGGGTGGAACCCAGCATCCAGGCGTCCTTATTTTCGCCGGTATCACCCAGCTGCGCCGTACCGGTCTTTGCAGCCGAGGGACGGCCACCGGCCAGCGAGTTGCCGTTGGAATACGCCGCAATGGGCTGCATCGCCTGGATAACGCCGTTGGCAACTTCCTCGGAGACCACGCGGTCGCCTTCGTCCTTGGTGTTATCCAGCAGCACGTCGCCATTGGAGTTCTCCACCTTCTGCACGAAGTGCGGGCGGTGGTAGGTACCGCCGTTGGATAGTGTGGCCAGCGCGGTTGCCATGTCCAGCGGGCTGGACTGGTACATGCCCAGGGTGATGCCATCCGCCGGCTTGCCGTTCTTTTCCTGCAGGGTCTTGCCCACACCCGGCAGCGACTCGGCCACGCCCAGGCGGTGCGCCATGTCAGCCACGTCTTGCGGACCGCCCTTCAGCGCCTGGGTCAGGCGGATGAAGCTGGTGTTCAGCGACTGCTTCAACGCTTCGGCGATGCTGCATGTGCCGCAGCTTGCGCCGCCGTCGTTGTTCACCTGCGCGTCACCGGTCATGACAGGGGAGGAGTCGAACTGGTCGTAGAGGCTACCGCCCTGGTCCAGGTATGCGGCCAGCGTAAAAATCTTGAACGTAGAACCGCTCTGCAGGCCCGCACCGGCGAAGTCGAAACCAACTGGGTCGTCGCCGCCATACCAGGCGCGCACCCCGCCGGTCTTCGGATCCACCGAGGCCACGGCCGTACGCAGTCCCTGCTGCTGGCCTTCCATCTTCTTGTGGATCTCGTCCACAGCGTCGGCCTGCATCTTCGGATCGATGGTGGTGGTGATCTTCAAGCCACCCGTGTTCACCTGTTCCTCGGTGATGCCCGCCTGCTCTAGCTCCTCGATAACCTTCGTCTTGATCAAGCCATTCGTACCGACGGCCTGGGTGTTCTCCGCGGTCTCCGCAGGGTCCTTCACCTTCGGGTACACGGCCTTCCGACGATCGGATTCCTTCATGGCGTTGATCCCGACCATGCCGTCGAGGACGTAGTTCCAGCGCGATTCCGCGCGCTCGCGGTTCGTCCACGGATCCAGGCTGGAAGGCGCCTGGATCGTCGCGGCCAGCACTGCGCCTTCCTCAGGAGTGAGATCCTTGACGTCCTTGTCGAAGTACGCGTGCGCCGCTGCGCTGATGCCGTAGGAGTTACGTCCGAAGTAAATGGTGTTCAGGTAGGCCTCCAGAATCTCGTCCTTCGACCATTCGCGCGCCATCTTCGCGGAGATCACCAGCTCCTTGGCCTTTCGGCTAAGGCTGAATTCGTCGCCCACCAGCGCGTTCTTCACGTACTGCTGGGTGATGGTCGAGCCACCGCCGGCGCCCTCGCGCCCCAGCACCTGGCCGACTGCCGCACGGGCAAAACCGGACACGGAGAATCCGGGGTTGCTGTAGAACTCGCGGTCCTCTGCTGCCAGAACAGCCTGGCGGACGGACATTGGAACCTCGTCCAGCTTGACGTTCTGACGGTTGCCCTCTGGCGGAACGATGCGTGCCAGTTCAGTGTTGTTGTCGCTGGCCATGATGTAGGAGATCTGGTTGTTCACCAGCTCTTCCGGCTCCGGCACCTTCGTCACCGAGTATGCGGTGAAGAATGCCACCAGCGGCACAATAATCATCACTGCCATGACGGCTGCTAGGCCCGCGAAGAAGTTGCGCAGGGTGCGCTTGTCGCGCCAGCTGCGCTTCTTGCGAGTTCTTGCCTTTAGTTTTCCATCTCCCACGGAGCGGCTTCCATTCTTCTTCACACGAGTCTGTGGCCCATTGTTTTGGGGCCTCTTTCTTTGTGACGCCGACACGCCCGCCGCACCAGCTCCAGCTCCCGCTGAGGCTCGTGCCCGGTGGGCACCACCGGATCTCACCGGCTTGCCGCCGCGCTGCACGGTTCCACGCTGTGGATTCCCTCGCTGAGGATTTCCCCGCTGCGCAGCTCCCCGCTGTGGATTCCCGCGCTGGGGACCTCGCTGAGGATTGCGCTGCTGTCCAGCACGCCCCTGGCCCGGCTTAGCGGGCTGCCCGGCGCGGCGCTGGCCCGGCTTAGCGGGCTGACCTTGTCCAGCACGCGGCTGACTGGCACGGGGCTGGCCCGCGCGTGACTGTCCGGCACGCGCCTGGCCCGCGCGGCGCTGGCCCGGCTGCCTGTGCCCACCGCGGCCTGCACCGGAGTCACCAGCACCACCGCGGGAGAAAGGGTTCTTGGACGGCTTGTCGCTACTCAACTAGACGAGTCTCCTGATTGTCGATCGTGATCCCGATCAGCTCTTCTCGGATCAAGTGATTCCATCTGCATTTCATGCACACTTCAACAGTATGTATCGAAAACTCAGCATCCTGCTGTTCGTTCACTAGCGTCTCAATCACACCATTGATCTCTCTTACACTACGCGCTGTACCCGACTTTTCACCTAATACACCGCCATGAATCCACAGTGTTTCCCTTAATTCATGCCTCCCACACACCGGGCACGGACGGTCGACTGCCCGTCCTAGAACCTCCGCGGAGGAAAGGAGGCGCGGGGTGGCGTCCCCAACAAAACGCTTAACCCCACGCACCTCCAACAGGGAGCGACGGCGATCAAGCGACCTATCTATAACCCTTCGCGAAATCGACACACCCACATTCTAAACACCGCCCGGACAACCCCCACCCCGCGCGAGCTTGATCGATAAACTCGCCGGGCTTAATCGGTTAACCAGCCAAAGAACAAGGGTTCTTAGCAGCCAGCGCCCTACGGTGATTCGCATGACATCTAAGACTTGCAACATCGCCATCGTGGGACTCGGCAACTGCGCGACTTCCCTGATCCAGGGCATTCACCTCTATTCCGACGCCGACGCGACCCAGAACGTCCCCGGCCTCATGCACACCAAGTTCGGCCCCTACTCGGTGGGCGACGTGCGCGTCACCGCCGCCTTTGACGTGGACGCCGACAAGGTCGGCAAGGACGTCTCCGAAGCCATCGACGCGGGCATGAACTGCACCATCAAAATCGCCGACGTGCCACACACCGGCGTGACGGTCCAGCGCGGCCACACCTTCGACGGCCTGGGCCGCCACTACCAGGAAAGCATCACCGAATCCGACGCAGAACCCGTCGACGTACCCCAGGCGCTGCGCGACGCAGAGGTGGACGTACTGGTCAGCTACCTGCCCGTCGGCTCCGAAGAAGCCGACCGCTTCTACGCACAATGCGCCATCGACGCAGGCTGCGCCTTCGTCAACGCGCTGCCGGTGTTCATTGCCTCCGACCCTGAATGGGCCGAGAAGTTCCGCGTGGCCGGCCTGCCGATCGTCGGCGACGACATCAAGTCCCAGGTCGGCGCGACCATCACCCACCGCGTGCTGGCCCGCCTGTTCGAGGAACGCGGCGTGCGCCTGGAGCGCACCATGCAGCTGAACGTCGGCGGCAACATGGACTTCAAGAACATGCTGGACCGCGACCGCCTGGAGTCCAAGAAGATCTCCAAGACTCAAGCCGTGACCTCCAACCTGAAGGAAAGCCCGCTGGCTGGCAAGGTGCACGACCGCAACGTCCACATCGGCCCCTCCGACTACGTGGAATGGCTGGACGACCGCAAGTGGGCATACGTCCGCCTGGAAGGCTCCGCCTTTGGCGAGGTGCCGCTGAACCTGGAGTACAAGCTGGAGGTATGGGACTCCCCGAACTCCGCAGGCATCATCATCGACGCCGTGCGTGCCGCTAAGATCGCGCTGGATAGGGGAGTAGCCGGCCCCGTCGACGCGGCCTCGAGCTACCTGATGAAGTCCCCGCCCGTGCAACTGCCGGACGACGTCGCCCGCGCGCAGCTGGAAGAGTTCATCAACGGCGCATAGGGCAGAGGCGGTGGCGTCATTAATAAATTGCGTCACCGCGTAAACACCCAGAAACATCCCCACAAACGCCGGACGACGTGCCCGAAAACACCGGGCTAAGCACCCCGCGTGAGTATTTACAGCCAAAACTGTTGTATTTTAGTACCTATGGCTTCCACACCTTTAGAAATCGCCAAGGAACTGCGCCTCCCGTTGACGCGGTTGTACCTGCTGTACTTCCGCCAGACGGAGAACTCCCACATCAGCATGGCGCAGCTATCGATCCTGATGATCCTCGAAGAAAACGGCCCGATGCGCATCAGCCAGATTGCGGCCACCGAGACGATCCGCATGCCCACCGCCTCCAACGCGGTCAACCAGCTGGAGACGATGGAGCTGGTCACGCGCGTGCGCGACACGTCCGACCGCCGCGGCGTGAGCGTCACCCTCACCGACAAGGGTCGCGAGGAACTGCGCCGCCTGTCCGAAGAACGCGCCGAGCAGCTCGCCAGCATGCTGGATAGCCTCAGCGACGAAGAGCTCAAGGAAGTTGCAGAGGCCACCCCAGTTATCGAACTGGTCCTGCGCCGCTACACTGAAGCTATCGAGGCAAAGCTGAACAACGACCAGCAGTAGTGCTGGAGCTAGCGAGCATCTTTCTTGAGCAACACCCCTAAGTCCGACGTCCCCCGCACATCGGGCGCATCCCGCGCGCCCCTCCGCCTGCTTCTTACATGGCGCCCCGAATCGGCCGGTGACGAGGCCGCGCAGGTCGCCGCCTGGCTCGGCCGCACGGAGACCATCGCGGTGCGCACGGCGACGGTGATCTCGCGTTCCTGGACCGCGCAGCCGGAGCTTGAGTTCGACAACTACTCGGAGTGGATCGACAAGGAATCGCAGGCCGTGTCCTCCGCCGCGCAGAAGGCGCTGGCCCTGGCCAAGCTGCCCGAAGCGATGCTGGACGCCGACGAGCCCTCCACTGTCACTGTTGATCATTCGGAAACGAAGGCTCTTATCGACGCCGCCGCCGAGTTCAACGCCGACATGATGATCTTGGGCTCCCATCCCGCCGCGCCGCATTCTCGGTTCCGGATCGGCTCGACGGCGGATGCCCTGCTGCACTATGCCCCGCTGCCGCTACTGTTGGCTCCGCGGACGCCGAAGCTGTCGAAACGTGGCGTCACCAGGGTCAATTGCTGCTACATCGATACCGACCAGTCGCACGAGGCGCTGCGTCGGGCGGCGGACCTGGCGCACCGCTGGGGAGTGCCGCTGCGGCTGGTGGCGTTCAGCCCGCGCGGGGCGACGATGTATCCGACGGAGACGGAGTTCATCGACAACTCGGACATGATGGTCGAGTGGCGTGAGCAGGCTCTGGCGCTGCTGGACCGCGGACGGGACCGGGCTCTGAACAGGCACGGCGACCTGACAGTGCAGATGGAGGTCGGCAGCGGCTACGGCTGGTCCGGCGCGATTAACGCCCTGAAGTGGAAGAAGGGCGATCTGCTGGTGATGGGCTCCAGCACGCTGGGCGGTTTCCACCGCGTGTTCATCGGCCCGTCGACGAACCAGATTCTGCGGCACAGCCCGGTGCCGGTGCTGCTGAGCACCGTCTAAGCACTGTCTAGCGCGCCTTAGCGTGCCGCCCGGGGGTCGGCCGCGGGCGTCGGCGCTGGTCGTTCCGCAGGCTCGGCTCCCCGCCCACCCCGCGCCCACCGCGCGCCATTCCCCGCGCACCCCGCAGCCACCGCGCTCCAGGCTCGCGCGGGTTCTGATTACCCCCGGGGACGTGTAGATTTAAGGGCATTATGAGCACCGACGGTTTGAACAACGGCCCCTCACCTGCTGATAACCCGGATTCTGCCTCCGGTTCCGCGGACTCCCAGCCCTTTGGTCGCCCGTCCGCGGGCTCTCAGCCCGCCGGCTCCCCATCCGCGGGATCCCGGCCCGACGGCTCCCAATCCTATGCCTCCGAGCTGGACCGTCCCGGCGCGCCCTCCGAGCTGGACTACGAGGCCGACCCCTTGCTCCGCCTCGAGCGCAACAATAAGTCCACTCGCCAGGCCATTTGGTTCTTCGTCGGCGTGATCGTGTCCACCACTTTGTCCGCGATCCTGATCTGGATCGCCTCCAAGGTCATTGGCGGCCCCTACTGCGAGGCCGACTCCTCGGCACAACTGTGCAGCCGCACGTTCCAGCTTCTGTTCTCTATCGTTCCCACTTCGATTGCGTTCTTTGGCCTGTTCGGCTCGGCGTTTATCACCTACTACAAGTGGAAGAACCACCAGCGCTGGCGCCCGTGGGTAGCGGTGATCTGGTTCATCATGCCGTTCTGCATGGCTTGGATCACCTCGGTCGGTGCGTACCTGCTCATCGACCACAGCCTCTAGCCCCGCCCGACGGTCCCGCTTCCGCTATCCCCGCCTCCTTTAGCCCCGTCCGTCGGTCCCGATTCCGCTCAGGCTCCGCCGTACCCGCTGGAATGTCCCAAATCCTCGAGTTATTGAAAGTAGCGCGTTTGAAGCACGAAATCGCAGCTCTCTGACCTGCGAAAATAGAATAGTTATATTCTAAGAGCTGGAATTTGGGACAATCGCCCCGCAATTAGGTCATCGGAGCGCCGAAAATCGCCGAATTCGCGCCCGTCAGGAGCGTCACTGTGACGTTTCGAGGGCACACATTCGCACCGCTGTTCGATTCGGCGCCTTAGAATCCCTCAACACCGCGGGTAGAAAAAGGGTCGCCCCCCGGGCGCGCAAAGCCAAGGGAAAGGCCACCGGCACACCGGCACAAAGGCGCAGGCGCCCCCGGGCACGCAGTAGCCGGGAAGCGAGGGACACACCCCAGGCCGCTACTTTGCGACGATGTTCACCATCTTGCCTGGCACGACGATGATCTTGGCCACCGTCTTGCCCTCGATGTGCGCAGCGACGTTTGGCTCCTCCAGCGCAGCAGCCTCGATCTCCTCCCGCGAAGCATCCGCCGCCACGTTAATGCGCCCGCGCAACTTGCCCATGACCTGCACGGGAAGCTCGATAGTGTCATCTACCAGCCACTTTTCACCCCACTCGGGGAAGGGCTCGTAGGTGATGCCCTCGGAGTGCCCCAGGATCTCCCACATCTCCTCGGCAATGTGCGGCGCCACCGGCGCGAGCATCTGCACCAGCGGTTCAACAGCAGCCCGCGGAGCCGCCCCAGCGGAGTACGTCTTCGTCAGGTAGTTCACGTATTCGATCATCTTCGCCACGGCTGTGTTGTCGCGCAGCTCCGCATAGTTCTCGTGAACCCCCGCGATGGTCCTGTGCAGGGCCTTTAGGTCGTCATCCGTGAGGGCGTCATCACTCACAGAACCCTTACCCGTGCCCTCATCAACGGCGAGGCGCCACGCACGCTGCAGGAATCGCTGCGCGCCCACAACGTCCTTCGTCGCCCACGGCCGCGACGTGTCGAGTGGCCCCATCGCCATCTCGTACACGCGCAGGGTGTCCGCACCGTAGTCGTCGCAGATCTCGTCGGGCGAGACCGCGTTCTTGAGGGACTTACCCATCTTGCCGTATTCCTGAAATACTTCTTCTTCCTTTGTGACGCCCTCAGCATCATCCGCCTCACGAACCCAGAAGAACTTACCGTCGCGTTCGGTGACCTCCTCCGCGGGGACGTACACGCCGCGGGAGTCCGTGTACGCGTAGGCCTGGATGTAGCCCTGGTTGTAGAGGCGGTAGTAGGGCTCGAAGCTGGAGACTACGCCCAGGTCGAACAGCACCTTGTGCCAGAAGCGGGCGTACAGCAGGTGAAGCACGGCGTGCTCCACGCCGCCGACATACAGGTCCACGCCGCCGGAGGGGCGGCCTTCGCGCGGGCCGACCCAGTAGCGTTCGTTTTCAATATCTACCAGGGCGTTGTCGTTGTTCGGGTCGATGTAGCGCAGCTGGTACCAGGAGGAACCAGCCCACTGCGGCATGACGTTGGTGTCGCGGTAGTAGGTCTTTTCCCCGTCGCCGAGGTCCAGGGTGACCTCGACCCAGTCCTTGGCCTTGGCCAGCGGGGGCTGGGGTGCGGAGTCCTTGTCGTCGGGGTCGAAGCTGACTGGCTTGTAGTCCTCCACTTCGGGCAGCTCAACGGGGAGCATCTCCTCCGGCAGGCCGTGTGCCATGCCGTTCTCGTCGTAGACGATGGGGAAGGGCTCGCCCCAGTAGCGCTGGCGGGCGAACAGCCAGTCGCGCAGCTTGTACTGGATCTTGCCGGCGCCCTTGCCATGGGATTCCAGCCATTCGATGGCCTTGTCGATGGCCTCTGCCTTGCCCAGACCGTTGAGCTCCAGGCCGTCGGAGTTGTTGGAGTTGATGTGCGGGCCGTCCTCGGTGAACGCCTCGGTGAGCTCGGCGCCCGCACCGTCGTCGGCGTTGTCGCCAGCCGCAGCCCCGGCGCCGCCCTGCTCGGCAGCCGCCGCACCCTGCTCGCCAGCAGTGCCCTCAGCTGCCAGCACCGGCACGATCGGCAGCCCGAACTCGGTGGCGAACTCGAAGTCGCGGGTATCGTGCGCCGGCACAGCCATAATCGCGCCGGTGCCGTAGCCCGTCAGCACATAGTCCGCGATGAAGACCGGCACCTGCGCCCCGTTCACCGGGTTGGTGGCATAAACGCCCAGGAAAACGCCCGTCTTCTCCTTGTTCTCCTGGCGCTCCAGGTCGGACTTGGCGGCGATTGCCGCGCGGTATGCCTCCACTGCCGCAGCCGGGTTTGCCTGGCCGTAGGTCCACCGTGGGTCGACATCCGTGTAGGCGTCCTTACCCGCAGAAGAACCACCGGCCTGCGCAACGAGCGTATCGACCAGCTCGTGCTCCGGGGCCAGCACCATGTAGGTCGCGCCGAACAGCGTGTCCGGGCGCGTGGTGAACACGTCAATGTCGTGACCCAGGCAGTCGAACGTGACCTCCGCGCCGCGCGAACGGCCGATCCAGTTGCGCTGCATGGACTTCACCTTTTCCGGCCAGTCCAGGAACTCCAGGTCGTCAATCAGGCGGTCGGAGTACGCGGTGATGCGCATCATCCACTGCTGCAGGTTCTTGCGGAAGACGGGGAAGTTGCCGCGCTCGGAGCGGCCCTCTGCCGTGACTTCCTCGTTCGCCAGCACCGTGCCCAGGCCCGGGCACCAGTTCACCGTGGAGTTCGAGCGGTAGACCAGGCGGTAGCTATCCAGCACCTCCTGCTTCTCGGCGGCGCTGAGATCCGCCCAGTCCGCGCGCTCGGCAGCGAGCTTTTCCTCCAGCTCTGCGATCGGGCGCGCCTTGCCCAGGGTGCCGTTGGCGTTCTTCGCCTCCGGGTCGAACCAAGAGTTGTAAATCTGCAGGAAAATCCACTGCGTCCAGCGGTAATAGTCCGTGTCCGTGGTGGCGAAACTGCGGCGCTTGTCGTGACCCAGGCCCAGGCGGTCCAGCTGACGCTCCATGTTCGCGATGTTGGCCACGGTCGTGGTGCGCGGGTGGGTGCCCGTCTGCACGGCGTACTGCTCGGCGGGCAGACCGAACGCGTCATAACCCAGCGTGTGCAGCACATTTGCGCCCTTCATGCGGTGGAAGCGCGCGAAGACGTCCGTGCCGATGTAGCCCAACGGGTGGCCGACGTGCAGACCCACGCCGGACGGGTAGGGGAACATGTCCTGGATGAACTTGCGGTCTTCCGGCAGCTCCGCGCCCGGCTCCGCGAGGTCGCCCGTCGGGTTCGGGGCGTTAAACGTGCCGTTGTCCGCCCAGTGCTGCTGCCACTTGGCCTCGATCTTGGCCGCGAGTTCAGGGGTGTAGCGGTAGGAGGTTGCGCCCGCGGACGTGCCCGCGGAGGTGTCTTCAGTGCTGCCGTTCGTCATGGTTTAACAGTCTAGTAGGTGCCACGGACAGGGCAGGCTATTGCGTTTGGCTTGTTGGCCACCTGCGGTAATAGACTGTTTCGCATGATCGTGTTGACCGTTGTGTTGGTAATTGTGGGGCTTGTGTTCTTTGTTGCGGGCTCGCTGGGGGCTGTGGGGAAGCTGCCGGGTAATCCGGTCGTTGGCCTGCGCGTTCCGGAAGTCCGCAAGTCCCAGGAGCTCTGGAACACCGCACACCGGATCGTCGGCCCGGCCTGGATGGGCGCCGGTGCGGCATTGCTCGGAGCGGCTCTGATCACCCTGAAGGTGAGCGGTTGGATGTGGCTGGTCTTTGCGTTGTTACTGGTCGGGGCTGTTTTCTTGATCGGTCTGGGCTCGGCTTTGGGCGCTCACACCGTCGCGCGCCTGGATTCCCGCGCCGCCCAACTCGAGGCCGCCGATTCTTCTTGCTGCTCTAGTGGTGACGCCACCTCGGCCTCCTGCTGCTCCGATTCCAGCGAGGCCACCGGCGCTTCCGACTCCGCTGGCGCTTGCTGTTCCGACGCCGGCGCTGGCGCCAACACTGGCACGGTGAGCGCGGAGGCGTGCGCAAGCGGCCAGGCCTGCGGCAGCTGCTCGCTGAATGGCTCCTGCGAGGGCGGTGGCGTGGACTGGGAGGCCGCCCGCCGGGCAGCTTCCGCCCAGGACTCGGTGCAAAACTCGGCGCAGAACCCCGCGCAGAACCCCGCGCAGGCGTAGGCACCGCCTGCCCCGAGCCCCCGGCCTCTCGTCGGGGGCTTACTTTTGCCCACATTGAGGCGGCTAAAAGGGCAATGTCCCAAATCGTCGAGTTATTGAAAGTAGAGCGTTTGAAGCACAAAAGCGCAGCTCCCTGACCTGCGGAAATAAAATAGTTATATTCTAAGAGCTGGAATTTGGGACATCGCCCCCTCGATTGGGACTTCGGCACTCCGGAATCCGCCTGATTCTTCCCTTTCCCTACCGTCACTGTGACGATCCAACGCATTCCCCCCTCCTGCCCGGCAACGCAGTACCCTGGGGAATCATGAGAGACAGCAACGCCACCGTCGTCGTATCAGGCACCACCAACATAGACACCTTTGTCACCGTCCAGAACTTCCCGCAACCAGGGGAAACGACCATCGCAAAACCCGGCATAGAGGCTCTCGGTGGCAAGGGCGCTAATCAGGCGGCAGCGTGCGCACACATGGGCGTCAATACCGTCCTTCTGTCTGCGGTAGGCAACGACCCGCAGGGCGAGCTCGCGCTGAAGCAGCTGCGCGAACACGGCGTGAATACCGACTACATCGTGATCAGTCGGCAGCCGACGGGGCGCGCGTTCATCATGAACGACCCCAGCGGCGAGAACATCATCATCGTCACCTCGGGCGCAAACGAGCTGGTCAGCCCCGCCCAGCAGCGCGAAACCGTTGACGAACTGCGCCGCCAAGGACCCGTTCCGATCGTTCTGGCACAAGGCGAACTGACCCCCGAGCACAGCGCGCAGCTGCCGAGGCTGGTGGCGAATTCGGACTCGCGGCTGGTGCTGAACCTCGCGCCGGTGACCACGCGCGACCCCGACTTGATGGCCGCCGCCGACCCGCTGGTGCTGAATGAGGGCGAGGCCGCCGCGGTGCTCGGCGAAGCTCCCGGCACGCCCGTTGAAGAGCTCACCGATCGCCTGCGCACCATCGCGCGCTCTGTGGTGATTACTTTGGGGCAGCGCGGCGCGCTGATCTTGGAAAAGGACGCCGAACCGGTCCACATTCCAGCCGTCCACGTTGATCGCGTGGTCGACACCACCGGGGCAGGCGACGCATTCTGCGGCACCCTCGCGGCCGCGCTGGCGCAAGGGGAGACCCTGGTGGATGCCTGCACGCTAGGTGCAGCCGCAGGAGCCCTGGCCACACAGAAGCGAGGGGCGGCGGTTAGCTACGCCAGCGAAAACGAAGTCCGCCGACTGGGAGAGGAATAGAGACATGACTGCCAACAGCCCACAGAAAATCATTCTGGACTGCGACCCGGGGCACGATGACGCGATCGCGATGCTCCTGGCCTGGGGAAACCCTGACCTGGACCTGCTGGCGGTCACGACGGTTGCGGGTAATCAAACGCTAGAGAAGGTCACCAAAAACGCCCTGGCGCTGGCGCGGGTCGGCAACATCACTGGCATTCCTTTCGCCGCCGGGGCGGATCGCCCGCTGGTCGCGCCGCAGATCATCCCCGAGGAGATCCACGGAGACAGCGGCCTGGACGGCCCCCAGCTGCCCGCCGCCGACGCTACCCAGGATCCGCGCCATGCGGTGAACCTCATCGCGGACATCATCCGCGACAACGAACCTGGTGCCGTAACCATCGTCCCGACGGGCGCGCTGACCAACATCGCCCTGTTCGCCCGCATGTACCCGGAGCTTGTGGAACGCGTGGGTGGCGTCACTTTGATGGGCGGAGCGCACCACGCGGGCAACATGACCGCGAGCGCCGAGTTCAACATCCTGGCTGACCCGGAGGCCGCGAAGATTGTGTTCGGCGCGGGCTGGCCCGTCACGATGGTTGGCCTGGACGTCACGCACAAGGTGCTGGCCACGCCCGAGCGGATGGCGCAGCTGGCGGAGGTCGGCACCGACGTGGCTGCGTTCATCGCGGAACTGGTGGAGTTCTTTGGCGCGGCCTACATGAAGGAACGGCACTACCCCGGCCCGCCGATGCACGACCCGCTGGCCGTAGCGGCGGTGGCTGATCCGCAGGTCGTGCGCACGATTTTGGCGCCGATCGACGTGGAGACTCAGGGCGAGCTCACGCGCGGGGCGACCGTCGTCGACCTGCGGCGCACCTGGGGCAGCCAGGCAGGAGGGCAGGACCCGACTGCTCTGGGCACGGCGGATGATTCTGATTTCGACGCCCACACTTCAGCAAGCACAGCAGGCGCAGCCGAAGCTGGCACAGGCGCGGTCGGCGCGGCTGATTCCCTGCGCACCCGCGTGGCGGTGGATGTGGATGCGGATCGCTTCTGGACTCTGCTGATCGACGCACTGCAGCGCATCGGCAACACCGGCTTCTAGTCAGGCGCGCCTTCATGGCTTAGAGTTCTAGCTGCAACTACTGAAAATCCCAATTGACTTTCAATTGGCGCTGAATCGGAGCCGCTTATGAACTCCACCAATCCTTCCTCTACGCCAAAGCCCGGCGCGACCGCGGCCGCTTCGCCGGATCCGGTCGATTCCCGCCCGGGCGGCATCGGCCTGCTGATGACGGTACTCATCACCGCGGCAGTCGCCTTCCAGCTCAACGCCTCCATGCTTTCCCCGGTGCTGGCCACCATGGCCCGCGAGCTGAACACAGACGAGGCCGCCACCGGCCTCACCCAGACCGCATTCTTCACCGGCGGCGCAATGTGCGGCCTGTTCCTGCCCCGCCTGTCGGATATTGTCGGTCGCCGCAAGATCCTGGTCATCATGCTGGGCGTGATGTCCCTCGGCGGCCTGATCGCCGCGCTGGCGCCCAACATTGGCGTGCTGATGGTCGCCCGCGCCATGCAGGGTATCGCGGGTCCGACGATCCCCATGACCTTGATTATCCTGCGTAGCCAGGTGAAGGAGGAGGTCCGCCTGGGCACCCTCATGGGCCTGCTGGCCGCCATCAACGGTGGTGTGGCAGGCATCGACGTGATCCTCGCCGGCTGGCTGGCAGAGAACCACGGCTTCCGCTCCGTGTTCTGGCTGATCGCCATCATCGGCATCATCGCCACCGTGGTGGTCGCGTTCGGCGCGCCGGAATCCAAGCCCTCAGACAACGTGAAGATGGACTGGGTTGGCGCTGCTCTGCTGGTGGTATCGGTGCTGTGCATCACGCTGGGCGTCAACGAGGCCGGGAAGGCCGGAGCAGCGAACTGGCTGTACGTCATCGCCATGTTCATCATCGGCCCGGCGGTCTTCGTGGCCTTCTGGAAGTACGAGAGCCGCCATGACCAGCCGCTGGTCGCCCCGAAGTACCTTGCCCGCCGCCACACGTGGGCGCTGCTGGCCACCACGGTGCTGACCATGACTGGCGTGTTCGCGGCAGTCAACGGCGTGGCTATCTCCTTGGCACAGAACCCGGACGCAGGCTTCGGCCTGGAAGCAGACAAGGCCTCCCTGTGGCTGCTGACCCCCTACGCACTGATCGGCTGGGCAGTCGGCCCCTTCGCAGGCCGCTGGGCGCCTAAGATCGGCTACGGCCGTTTGGTCATCATCGCCAACCTCGCCAGCGCAGTGCTCATGCTGGGGCTCGCCTTTGTTGGCGTGAAGTCCCTGGCCGTACTGATCATCGCCGTCATCCTGCTGGGCATCACCTACGCGGGCATCGGCAACATCGTCATCAACAACCTGGGCGTGGTGAACTCCCCGAAGGACAACGAGGGCTTCCTGCCGGGCATGAACTCCGCGGGCTTCAACCTCGGCGCGGGCGTGTCTTTCGCCATCCTGCCGGTATTCCAGGTCGCTGGTTCGCCCCAGGGTTCGGATTCAGTCGCGGGTTATGTCACCGCATTCATCGCCGCCGCGGTCATCCTGGGCATCGCTGCCGCCGTGGCCTCGCTGATCCCCAAGCAGACCGTCGCGGAGCTCGACCGCGCCATCGTCTAGCCGCCACCCAGGCGCACCCAGGCGCCACGCTCAGGCGCGCCACCCCACCCCGCCTGCGACTTTTTGAACGGTTGCGGTTTGCGGGGACGGGGGCGTCAATAAAATAGAGACACATGGCAGAAAAACAGTCGCTGTGGCAGCGCGTGATCAACTACCGTCCGGACTTCCTCATCGTCCTGATCGTCATCGCGGTCGTGGCAGCGGTGGTCGTGCCCGTGCGCGGCGAGGCGGCGGATGTCGCTGGCATCATCACGAAGGTCGCCATCGCGTTCCTGTTTTTCCTCTACGGCGCGCGCCTGTCGCCGCAAGAGGCGCTCAAAGGCCTGATGCACTGGCGGCTGCACCTGCTGATCATGGCGTTTACCTTCGTGGTGTTCCCGCTGATCGGCGTGGCGATGATGCCGCTGAAGGCGGTCGTCGGAAACGAGCTCTACCTGGGCATTCTCTTCTGCACCCTCGTGCCGTCGACGGTGCAATCGTCGGTCGCGTTCACCAGCATCGCACGCGGCCACGTCGCCGCCTCGATTGTCGCGGCTAGCGTCTCTAGCCTGCTGGGAGTGCTTTTCACGCCGCTGCTGGTGCTGTTGCTGATGTCTTCTTCGGAAGGCTTTCATATTGACGCCACCACCTTCCTCGACATCGGTATCCAACTGCTGTTGCCGTTCGCCATCGGCCAGCTTCTGCGCAGGTGGGTGTATAAATTTGCGGCCACACCTGCGACGAAGAAGGTGGACCAAGTTTCGATCGGGTTGGTGGTGTACGTCAGCTTCTCGGAAGGCATTGTCTCTGGAGTGTGGAGTTCCGTCAGCTGGCTGACGGTACTGGGCCTGGTGCTGGGATCCATCGCGGTGGTGCATGTGATGCTGGGCGTTACCAGCGTGACCTCGCGGAAGCTGGGCTTCGACTACGCAGATCAGGTGGCGATCCAGTTCGCGGGCACGAAGAAGTCCCTGGCCTCGGGTCTGCCGATGGCGGCGGTGATGTTCGGCGGGGCGAGCCTCGGCATGATGATTCTGCCGCTGATGATCTTCCACCAGGTGCAACTGGTGATCTGCTCCATGCGCGCCAGCTCCTACGCCGCGCGCTTCCCGGAGGGCGGGAAGACCGCCGGCGCGCGCACCTGGTAGGCACGCGTTAGCCGGCTACTCCGGCTGCTGCAGGCGCTTGACGTAACCCATGCGCGGGCGGAAACCCGCCGGGTGCTTTAACTGCGCCACCGCGTCGGCAATCACCAGGCGGAAGCGCGGCTGCATCGGCGGCATCTGGGAGATCGAATACCAACCCACCTGCGTGGACTCGTCGTCGCCGATCACCGGCTCATCGTTGAACTCGCCGGTCTCCGGATCCGGGATCACGGTGCAGCGGACGGTCGTATCGACGTAGCTGGTGACGTCCCCGTTCGGGTACTCGACCGGGCCGACCTGCCCCACTCCCAGCAGCGCATCCACTTGCACGTGCAGGCCAGTTTCCTCCCGTACCTCGCGGATCGCCGCCAGGTGCGGCTCCTCCCGCGGGTCGACAATGCCCGTGACGGGGGTCCACTGCCCGTCGTCGGCGCGCTTGACCAGCAGCACCTCTGGAACGGCCCAGATGGGCGCATCCTCCGGTACGTCCCGGATGACGATAGCTGTCACGCCGGGAAGCCACAGCTCGTCGTGGCCAATCTTCTTGCGCAGTTCAACGATGAAATCTGGGGTCGGCATGGGCGCCATTCTACGGTGCTGGGGCTGTGGGTGGCGGGGGAGGGGGCGTCAAAAAATAAGGTTCGCCAGCACCAGATACAGCACCGTGCCCAACAAGATCGACAACGTGGCCGAGCGGCGCCAAAGGTGCAGCGCGACGGTGAAGGCCAGCGCGATGCCGACTGCAGTGAAACCACCCGGCGCGTCGGCCTGGCCGGAGACTGTGTAGACAACCAGAAGGGTCATCACTCCGACGGGCATGGCCAGGCCGAGCCACGCGACCAGGTCGGATTCGCGGAAGAAACGCAGAGCGGCAAAAGGCAAGCCGCGCAGGGCGAGGGTGACCAGGAAAATCGCGCCGAGGATCGCGAGGGTGGGGCCAAGCTGCACGCCCTCGGGGAGGCCGGCGGCGGCGTGCAGGTGAACGGCGGGCGCAGCCATCTATTCCACCTCCCGGGAGGCAGCGTTATCCGCGCCAACCTTCAGGCGCAGCGCGCGATCCAGCGGCGGGCACAGGAAGCGGACGATGAGGCTGAGGAAGTAGAGGCTCATGCCGATCATCAGCATGTTGTCCGGTGAGACCAGCAGGCCGAACGCACCGCACAGCGCAGCCACAATCGGCAGGGAAAGGTCCTTGAAGCTCACGAACGCCTCGATCGCCAGCACCGCGAACAGGGCGATCAGTGCGAACTCCATGCCCTGGATCTCAAAGGGCAGGGCACTGCCACACCACGCCCCGATCAGGCCACCGCCGACCCAGCCGGCCTGCTGCAGAATCTGCACCGCCATCACGCGGGCGGTCGACCACTTCGCGTCGCGCCGGGCGGCGAGGATCGCATACGTCTCATCCGTCAGCGCATAGATGCCATAAGCCCTGGCCAGCCAGCCGCGGACCTGGGCGATGGGGTAGTTCAGGGCGTAGAAGGCGTGGCGGAAGTTCACCAGGAATCCGTACAGCGCGGCACTCAATGGCCCCACGCCACCCGTGACCAAGGAGAGCGCCAGGAACTCCATCGACCCTGCGTAGATGACAAAAGAGAAGATCGGCGCCCACCACCACGCGAAGCCGACCTGGGTGATCAGCAGGCCGAAGGCCAGACCCAGCGGCACCATGCCCAGGGCCACGGGCCAGGCGTCGGCGATTCCGGCGCGCCAGGCGCGGTTGCTGTGCTGGCTCACCTAGTTGCGCTCCGGGTGGCTCGCCCAGGTCACGAACAGGTTGTCGGGGAAGGGGCGCTTCTTCATTAATTGACGCCACGTCTCCGCCGGCCGGTCCGTGAACACATCCTCGGCGGTTGCGGCCTGCACGCCGACTAGCCCGGTTTCCACCCAAGTGCGGAGGTCCTCTACCTCCAGGCGGACGTAACTGTGGAAAAGTCGCAGACCCCGCAGCATGGAAGGATCCACGTGACCGACTACCTCCGCGACCTGCTCATCCACGCTGGGTGCGCTTTCGGCAGTGCTGATCAGCAGAAATTGGCCACGCTTGCCGAAGCGTGTGGGGGCGGGGGTTGGGGTGGCGTCCAGCTCCAAACGATCAGAGTCTAGAAGGCCGACGGCAAGCACGACGGGTTCCTGGTTGCCGCCGATGAAGAAGACCTTCGGCTTGGTGAGCCGGTCCGCGAGGGCGGGCATGTGGTTGGCGGCGGCTTCGCTGCTCATGAGGCCGAGCTGGACCGCGATGATCGTGGCGCCGTCCACGCTGGATTCAGCGCTGTCCCTGCCGGGTTCCGCGCTGTCCGTGCCGTCCGTGCCGTCGACGCCAGCGCCGTCCTGCACCTCCAGCACCAGTAGCGCATCCGCGCCGGGCAACCCCGGCTCGGCCAGCACGCCCGGCGCGTTGCCGAAGACAGACATGAATTTCTGCAGGTCATCGACGGTAACATCGGCGGAATCGACAAAGCCGGCCGGGTCGACGACCGCGGCTGGGGATTGGAATATCACGTCGCCGGGCTGCACGTCGAACGGCAGCTGCGGGTCCCGGCTCTGGTCCCAGCCGTCGCTTAGCTGATCCGCGGTCACTTCTGCGTTCCACCTTCCTGCTCGGCCCACCATTGCTTCAGCGCGGTGATGGCGTCGTCGCGCTCCATCGGCCCGCGATCCAGCCGCAGTTCCTTCAGATAGGCCCACGCCTTGCCCACATCGGGGCCGGGCTTCAGATCCAGGATCTGCATGATCTCATTGCCGTCCAGGTCGGGGCGGACGGCGGCGAGGTCCTCCTGCTCCTGCAGCTGTTCAATACGCTTTTCCAAATTATCGTAAGTGCGCTGCAGCCTCTGGGCTTTTCGCTGGTTGCGGGTGGTGCAGTCCGCGCGGACTAGGAGGTGCAGCAGTGGCAGCAGCTCGCCCGCATCGTTGACGTAGCGGCGCACCGCGGAGTCGGTCCAGGTGGATTCGTTGTTGTCCTTCTCGCCGGCGCCGCGCGGAGCGTCCTGCCGCGGGCCTCTGCCCTGAGTGTCCGCGTAGCCGTGGAAGCGCATGTGCAAGAACACCAGCTGGCCGATGTCTTGGACGTGCTGCTTGGAGTACTTGAGCTTCCGCAGGCGGCGGCGGGTAATGCGCGCGCCGACGACCTCGTGCTGGTGGAAGGTCACCGCGCCGGATTCGGTAAAAGCCCTGGTATCGGGCTTGCCGATGTCGTGCAGCAGCGCGGCCATGCGCAGTTCCAGCGAGGGCTCCAGGCCGCGTTCGGCCTCCAGGTTCACGGCGTTGCGCAGCACCATCAGCGAGTGCCAGTACACGTCCTTGTGCTGTCGGTGCTCGTCCTGCGTGAGCTTCAGCGCCGGCAGCTCCGGCAGCACGTGGTCGGCCAGCCCGGTCTCGACCATCAGGTCCAGCCCCACCCACGGCGCCGCGCCGAGCATCAGCTTGTTCAGCTCAACGGCCACGCGCTCGACGGTGATGCGGCTGATCTGCTCGCTCATCGCCGCCATTGCTTCCTTGACTCTTTTTGTGACGCCGAACTCCAGCTGCGAAACGAATCGGCAAGCGCGGAGCATGCGCAGCGGGTCGTCGTTGAAACTGATCTGCGGGCTGTCCGGGGTATCGAGCACTCCGGCCTGGAGGTCTTCGAGGCCGTTAAGGGGGTCGCGGAGCTGGTGGTTTCCGTCAGGGGACAGTTCCAGCGCGATGGCGTTGGCGCGGAAGTCGCGGCGGATGAGGTCCCCGTCGAGGCTGTCGCCGAAGGAGACCTCGGGGTTGCGGGACTGGCCGTCATATTGGTCGGCGCGGAAGGTGGTAATCTCCAGGATCTGACCCTTGACCAGCGCAGATACGGTGCCGTATTCAATGCCCGTGTCCCACACTGTTTCTGCCAGGGGCGTGACGATGTCGACGATGGCCTGCGGCCGGGCGTCGGTAGTGAAGTCCAGGTCGTGGGAGAGGCGCCCGAGCAGGGCGTCGCGCACAGACCCGCCGACGAGGTAGAGGCTGTGCCCAGCGTCGTGGAAGGCCTGCGTGAGCGGCAGAAGGTCGCGGTCGAGCGCGCGCAGGGAGGTGAAGGCCTCCTGCAGCATGCCGTCGACGGTGCGCGGCTGTTCCGGGGCTTGGGCCTGCTGTGCTTGGGTGGCAGGCGCGGCCTGCTTAGCCTGCGTCTCGGCCTGCGCCTTGAGCTTCTGTGCCTTGGGCTTCTGTGCCTGTGCCTCGGCCTGCGCGGCCTGCGCCTTGAGCTTCTGTGCCTTGGGCTTCTGTGCCTTGGCGGATTCCTGGTTTGCGGGGGAGTGGGCGGCGTTTGTCACGCTGCCAGATTCTACTAGCCCGGGGTTTCGAGCCAACCAGCCCCATCTGTCCCACTCCAACTCACCCAGATTCTCACCCGCCCCACCATTAACATCCATCTCTTGAGTATTGGATGAGCAGTGCAACAAGAACGACAGATGTCGGAAAAGTTGCAGTTTGTAATTCTGAGCCTCCCAACGACTGCGCCAAAAACTCTCTGACCTGCACGTTTACATACTTGCAAATTGTGTTCATTAACGTTTTGCAGTTTTTCCGACATTTAGCCCTGCCGAGTCCCCCCAAGCCTGCTCGACCCCTCCCTCAACCCCACCCTAGAACCTGCCCCAGACCCTGCCCAAACCCCTCTCCCCGCCCGAAATGTCGTTAGATCGGGAATGTGGCCCCGCAACAACTCCCGATCCAACCGCAAATGTCGCTAGATCGGGAATCTGCAGAGCGAATCCTAAAGGACCGCAATTCCACAACGCTCTGACCAGGCATTTTGCAAAATCGACATTAATTGTCAACAACCAATTCCCGTTCTAACGACATTTGGGACAGCTGGGAGGGGTGCAGAGGGGAAGAGGTTGCTATATCGAGGCTCTCTTCCGCACTCACAGCTCCATCGGCACCTAACGTCCCGGCCGAAACGTCGGCCGCACACTGGTTAGTTACAAATTCAGTTCCACATTGTGCAAGGAACCGGCTATCGTTATCAGAATGAATGGAAACGACAGCACCGGAAACGGCACGCCCCGCCGCCGGCGCCGCCGTCCCAGAAGAAGGCACCGCTCTGGCCACAATCAGCAGCAAAAAAATAGCCAGAACAACAGCCAAAATGGTGGCCAGAACAACAGCCAAAGCAATGGCCAGAGCAGCGATAACCAGGGTAATAGTCAGGACAAAAGCCAGTCCCGCCGCGGCAAGGGCGGAAATGAAAGCAGCAACGGAAACCACAACAACAAAAACCACAACAACAAAAACCACAACAGTGGAAACCGTGGCAAGGGAGCCAGCGGCGGCAAGAGCTCCGGCTCTGGCAACCACCAAAACCCCCGAATCCAAAACCCTCGCAACCAGCGCAGCCGCAACCAGCGGAATCGGAACCGCAACCGCCAGAACCCGCGCCGCAACTCCTTCGACGAGCACTCGAACCTCCCGACCTCCGTGGAGACTTCCGCGGGCGGCCTAGTGCTATCTGGTCTGGCGGAGGCCGTGCAACCCAACGGCGACGTGGACTTTTCCTCGATTTACGTGGCGCTGATCGGCCGCCTGGACCGCCGCGGCAGGCTGCTGTGGTCCATGCCGAAGGGTCACATCGAACCGGATGAATCCCAGCATGCCACCGCCGAGCGTGAGGTGTGGGAGGAAACGGGCGTGGCCGGCGAAGTCATCGCAGACCTCGGCACCATTGACTATTGGTTTGTCTCGGAGGGCATCCGCATCCACAAAACCGTCCACCACCACCTGCTTCGATATGTCGATGGCGATCTGAACGACGAAGATCCAGAAGTCACAGAGGTCCGCTGGCTGCCCGTCAACCGCTTAATCGAGCACCTTGCCTACGCCGACGAGCGCCGCCTTGCCCGCCAGGCCTTCGACAGTCTCGCGGATCTGGCGCGCGCGGAGGCCGATGCAGGCCGAGCCACGCCACGCTAGGGATCGCTAACCGATCGCCAGGTCGGGCTGCTAAAACTAGTAGGGCTGTCAAGCTGCCAGCACGGCCAGCAGTTCTAGTACTGCTAGAACTAGTAGAACTTAGGTAAGCATGTAGTTGTGCATAAAGGTGAGCGCCATGTCTAGATTCCCCCGCGCCTTCGCGGCGTTTGGTGTGTCTACTGCGCTCTGCGCTCTTTCTGCCCTTCCAGTCGCTCCGGTTGTTGCTGCTCCTCTTTCGGACGCCAACTCAAACCCCGCCGCCCAAGCGGAGAAGTCGCGGCCAATCACAACGCCTGACCCCTCCGGACCCGATGCGCACGAGGATTCCACCTGGGCGAACCCTCTGGCCCGCTCGACGGATCCGAAGCAGGATGTCCGCCTGGAGATCACCGACATCGCGCCCGCCGAAGCGCCCCCCGAAGCCCACGGCGCACAGGCCCAAGACCCCGCAGCGTCCCAGACCTATACCCTCCGCATCCGCAATGATCGCCCGCGCGCCCTGAGCAACCTCTCTCTCACTCTGTACTATCGCACCGCCGCAACGGCGGCCGAGGTGCGCGTCGCGCAGATCGCTAACCAGGGGGAATACGCCCTCCGCAGTGAGCCTTTGCAGCTCGACGGCATCCTCGGCCCAGGCGAATCGCGCGAGGTGCAAGTCACGCTACCGCTGGGTGCGGACTCTGGTGCCGCCCCTGGCACGGCCGCTTCTCCTGACGCCCCTTCGGCTCAATCCCTAACCATTCCCGCCAATGCCTTTAAGGAACCCGGCGCTTATCCCCTGTTGTTTAGCCTGAGCGGCCAAGATACGAACCCGGAGGATGCGGGGCAGTCCGGCGTGCAGTACCTGGCGGTAACGCGAACTACGTTGACCGTGGGGGCGTCCGAAAGAAAAGAAGAACAACCCAGCACCCCAGTAACGGTGCTTTATCCGCTGGCTGGGCAGACCTATATGGCTCCTGGGCAGACGGGCGATGCGCCCAAGCGGCGACCCGCCTTCCTGACGAAGGACCAGCTGGCGAAAGAGGTTGCCGACGGCGGCAGGCTGCGCGGACTGCTGGATGCGTACCGCGAGGCCAAATCGAAGAAGCTGAAGCAGGCAACGTGCATTGCGATCGACCCGGAGCTGCTGGATACCGTCAATAGGCTGGCCGAGGGTTACCTCGTGGGGGACAGGACCCCCGACCCGGTCGAGGAACCCAAACGGCTGCGCGACTCGTGGGACGAGATCCTCGGGGGCAAGGAACCAGACGCGCAGCACAAGCCGGGCAACGCGGACGCCAAGCGGTGGGTCGATGACCTGCGAGAAGTCGTGCAGAACAACTGCTCGGTGGCGCTGCCGTACGCGGGTGCGGATATCAACGCGCTGGCGCAAGTCGACTCTGATTGGCTGCGGGTGCGCGCGCTGGGGATGGGGCCCAGCGTGATCCAACGGATCCTCCGCGTGGTGCCGATGCAGAACGTCGTGGTTCCCGATTCCGGCTATGTTTCCCCGGAGGCGCAGAAGGTTCTGGCGGCGGGGGTCACCAAGTCCCCGGACAAGGCGCAGCCGGTGGAGGCCGACGCATCGCAGCGCTTCGAGCAGACTGTGCAGGGCGAACCGGCGATTCCGCAGGCTGGACATGTGACGGCTCTGGTGGCGGACAACACCGTGACCGTAGAACGCCCGGCCGCTTCCCCGACCGACGCGCAGCACGGCGCGACCCCCAACCCCAGCCCCAGCCCGAGCGATGAAGAGTGGAACCAGCGCCTGGTGAACCTGCCGACCTCACCCGGCGCACAGGGCACAACCGCGACGGCACTGCAGTATTCCGCGGACCTCGGCACCGTGCTCAAGGCCACCGGCGAGGACCCGGAAGTTTCCGCATATTCCAACCCTGAGCTGCGCTTTAACCTCGAAGAGGATAGTTCGGCAGCGCGTATGGCCACCGCGCAGGCAGTGCTGAACCTAGAGCTCGATTCCGGCCGACCCACCCTGGCCGTCCCGCCCGCGGCGTGGTCTGTCAACAAGTCCCAGGCCGCCAGCTTCCTGCAGACCATCAGCCAGCGCCTGGATGACAGCTCTGCCCGCCCCGCCCCGCTGTCCGAGGCTGTGCAGCCCCGCGGGATCGACCTCCCCGACGCGGCTGCCGGCACCACCCAGTTGCCATATTCAGACCCTGGGGCGTATTCCACCCCGTATCTCGGCGCACTGACCGACGCTGCACGTGACCTGCGGCAACTCACCTTGTTTATGCACAACGATGGCACTATCGCGCTGACCCGCGAGGGCTTCACTAGCCCTTTGTTCGCCGACCTCCTGCGCGGCGTATCGTCCTATCGCAAGCGCGACCACGGCCATTCCAGCATCCTGCGTGAGGAACTCCGCAACAGGGTCTCCCGGGTGGAGCAGGTCACCACGCAACTGCGCCGCTCTATCAGCCTGTTGCCGCCCGGCAACGTCTTCACGCGCACCTCCGATTCCTCGCCGTTGTTGGTCGTCGCCCGCAACGGTCTGCCCCTGCCGGTGACTGCGGTTGTTGGTTATTCTTCTGACGCCGACACCGACGTCACCGTCCACACGGACTCCGCGGACTCGTCGACGATCCCGGCGAAGGGCTCCATCACCTGGTCCTTGACTACAGACATCGCGGATACGTCTAAGCAGGTCAACCTGTCTTTGTGGTTGGCCACCGCCAACCACGATGGTGCGGGGGATCTGCAGGACGGAACCCGCATCTCCGACCCGGTAGAGCTGCGCGTGCAGTCCGTACCGGGACTGTCGGCACGAGGGTTGGCGATCATCGCGGCCGTTCTGCTGGGCATCGGCGCGGCGGGCAAGATGTTGTGGGATCGGCGCGGTGGGCGTAGCTCCCGGAGCGCGAAGGCTAAACCCCTGAAGGCTGAACCCCTGAAGGCCGTTCCGTGGCCCGTGGACGAGAATCAAAACTAGACACGCCCAGTGCTCCGTTAGGCAATGCACGCCTGGTGAACAAAGATGGAGTGGTGACTTCTGAGCAAGAGAGGGAAGACCTACCGGCTGGCCCTTCGGTCGGGCAGCGCGGACGTTTCCGCGCCACCCAACCGCCCGCGCTAGCGCCGAAGAAAGACCGCGCCACGGCTGGAATGCCGACGGACGGGGACGGGGCGTCCCAAAGCTCCCCAGAGGTACCCCCGACCTCCCGCGACGGTGTGCACGGCACCGCAGCGCCCGACACGGCCAGCGCGACAGCAGCCAACACAGCGGTGGCCAGCACAGCGGTGGCCAACAGAGCGAGCGCCGACACGAGCGGCGCCGGCAACTCCAACAACAACAGCGCCAACGAGAGCAACGACGGCAAGCAGAGCGACGAGCAGATCGTGCGCGCCGGCGGCTCCATGGCGATTGCCACCCTGATCAGCCGCATCACGGGCTTCCTGCGCACGGTGTTCATCGCCTCCGCGCTGGGTGGCGCGGTGGCCAGTGCGTTCAACACGGCCAATACACTGCCGAACCTGGTGACGGAGCTGGTGCTCGGCGCCGTGCTGACCTCCCTGGTGGTGCCCGTGCTGGTGCGCGCCGAGAAGGAAGACGCGGACCGGGGCGAGGCCTTCATACGAAGACTTTTGACGCTCACGTTCTCGCTGACCGTCGTCATCACCCTGGTCTCCGTGGCGTGTGCCCCGCTGCTGGTGCGCATGAGCCTGGATTCCGAGGGTCACGTGAACATCGGCATGTCCACGGCCTTCGCCTACCTGGTGCTGCCGCAGATCATGTTCTACGCGATGTTTGCGGTGTTCATGGCGATCCTCAACACCAAGGGAGTGTTCAAGCCCGGCGCGTGGGCGCCCGTGGCCAACAACGTGGTCACGCTCGGGGTGTTGGGGCTGTACATGTTCCTGCCGCGGGATACGAAGCTGCAGCCCACCGACAACGTGACGATCACCGACCCGCACGTGCTGCTGCTGGGCCTGGGCACCACCGCGGGCGTGGTGATGCAGGCGTTGATCATGGTTCCCTACCTGCGCAAGGCCGGCATTAACCTGCGCCCGCTGTGGGGTATCGACGAGCGCCTGAAGTCCTTCGGCGGCATGGCCATCGCCATCGTGGTGTACGTGGCGATCTCCCAGGTCGGTTGGCTGCTGAACAACCGCATCGCCTCCGACACGTGGGAGGTCGCGCCGACTATCTACATGCAGGCCTGGCAGTTGCTGCAGATGCCTTATGGCGTGATCGGCGTGACGTTGCTGACGGCCGTTATGCCCCGCCTGTCCCGCAACGCCGCGGAGGGCGACGACAAGGCCGTGGTGCGCGACCTGACCGTCGCCTCCAAGCTGACGATGCTGGCGATGGTGCCGATCATCGTGTTCTTCACCTGCTTCGGCACCCTGATTTCCGCTGCACTGTTTGCCTACAAGGAGTTCTCCCTGGAGGACGCGAACGTGCTGGGCTGGACCATCAGCTTCTCCGCGTTCACCCTGATTCCCTATGCGCTGGTTCTGCTGCACCTGCGCGTGTTCTACGCCCGCGAGGAAGTCTGGACCCCCACCTTCATCATTGCCGGCATTACCGCCACGAAGCTGACCTTCGCCTACATCGCCCCGCTGATCGCCACCGAGCCGCGCCTGGTTGTGGTGCTGCTGGGTGCAGCGAATGGTCTGGGTTTTATGGCTGGCGCGATTATCGGCGACCGGCTGCTGCGGCGTTCCCTGGGTGACCTGCAGTTCCGCAAAGTGACGATGACGGTGCTGTGGGCACTGGGTTCTTCGCTGATCGGCGCGCTGATCGCGTGGCGAGTGGATGTGCTGCTGGTGAAGTTCGCTTTCCAGACCCCCGCCAACCCGTGGTTCGTCGTTCGCCTGTTGATCTCCGGTGTACTGTTCCTGGCCGTCACGGGGCTGATTCTGGTGCGCGCACCGTTGCCGGAGATCCAGACCTTGGTGGGCGCCCTGTCGCGCATTCCGGGTCTGTCGCGGGTTCTTCCTTCTCGACGCCCACTTCCCAGCGACGAACTTCCCAGCGAAGACGACCAGCCCCGTCGCCTGTCCGCCCAGGAGCTGGCTGCCCGCGAGGCAATTGCTCTGGACCACATGATGGCTGGTGTGGCGCTGCCGCCTTTGGCGGCGGGCGGGGTGCGCGGTCCGCGCTTGGTGCCGGGAGCTCCGCTGCTGGAAGGCCGCTATCGCCTGTTGGCCGACCACGGCGGTTGGTCCGCTGCCCGCTTCTGGCAGGGCCGCGAGCTGGCCACGGGCGACATTGTGGGTCTGACCATTATGGATCCGGTGGCCTACGCCCGCTCGCAGGTCGATCCGGGAGTTTCGGTACCCGTGAATGGTGCGTTGGTGGCGCGTGCGAAGGACGAGATGCTGCGCCGCTCCGCGAAGCTGAAGCAGTTTGATATCGCCGGTATGGCGCAGGTCAACCGCGTGATTGATTACGGCAACCTGGTCATCATCGTCTCCCGCTGGGTGCAGGGTTCGCCGCTGACGAAGGTCGCGGAGGGGCAGCCGGAGCCGTTGGCTGCGGCGTTCGCCGTAGCTTCCCTGGCGGACGCTGCCGCGACGGCGGAGGATAACGGCACCGCGCTGGGTCTGGATCACCGCGACCGTGTGCGCATCGGCACTGATGGCGCGGCCGTGTTGGCGTTCCCGGGCGTGCTGCCCAGCGATAGCACGGCCAAGGACGCGCGCGGCGTGGCCGTCGCGCTGCGACTGCTGCTGGAACACGTCCCCTACGAGGAGGTCCCGGAGGACCTCACCCGGATCTACAAGAAGATTCACGAGCTGGATGGCGAGAAGGTCGAGCCGGAGGGCCTGCGACTGGCAGCCCAGCGCCTGCGCGAGCTGAAGTCCGGCAAGCTGTCGATCCAGGAGGACGATACTCCGGATCCGAGCGCACGCTCCGGCTTTGGTGCCCAGGGCAACCGTCCGATCGGCATGGCGGCTGCGGCGGCAATCGCTTTCATCTCTGTCGTGATCGTGGCGGCACTTGTCGCGGCTGTGATCAGTGTGGTCGGCGGCGACCGGAAGGATTCTCCTCTGTCCCCGGATTCGCTGCGTCAGGGTGCCCAGGCGGTACGCGGGGTGGATCCGGCGAACGTGCCGATGGTCAAGCCTGCCGAGTGGCTGCCCGCGGACGTGGACTGGCCGCTGGATAGGCCGGACCTCGCACGGCTGATTACCGATGGGGATCCGCAGACCTTCTGGCAATCCAACCCGTCGGAGGTTCAGCTGGGTGGCGAGCCCGGCACCACGAAGCCCGGTATTGGCCTTTTGATGACGCTGCCTCAAGGCACCGCCCTGTCACAGGTTCAGCTCCGCGGTCTGACCCGTGGAACCACCCTGGAACTGCGCTTGGCGAAGGCCGATAACAACGGCCGACTGACCTCACTGGACCAGACTCAGCTGCTGAAGGAGGTCAAGGCGGATTCCGAGGACATGACCGTGGATCTGGCGGGCACCGGAAACTCTGGCTGGGGTGCTCCGGCGGCGCCCCGTGGTGGGGAAGCGGGCTCTGCTATCCCGGAGGCCAACGGGGAGGATGCAGAAAGCGCCAGGGAAAAGGGCATTTACGATACCGACAAGGTCAGCGCTGCCAAGGGCGATCGACTTCTGATCTGGATCACCGGTTTGCCGGTGCCCAAGTCCGCCACGCTGGCTGAGGTCTCCGCAACCGGCAACTGGGCCTCCCGGGTGGATAGTGGTGACGGAAGCACGGACGCCACCGACACGGATGCCCCAGACACGGATGCCACCAGCTCAAACAACACCACGAAACCGGAAAATTCCAGCAACGCTCCGTCCCCGCAGCGCAACCAGCCGGGCCAACCTGGCCAGCGCATTCAGCCGGGCCAGCCCGCGCAACCCGCACAGCCTGCACAACCCGGCCAGCCGGGCCAGCAGCTGCAGCCCATCCGCTAGCTCCCGGAGCTCATAGCGCATCACGGCGCCTGCCTCAACTGTGAAGTTCACATTGAGGCAGGCGCCGTTGCCAGTTATCCACAGCCTCAGCCTTTCGAACCCCCAAGTCACCCCGCAGTGAATAGAGTGTTGGGCACGGGGGCACAACCACCCCGGCTGAAAGATTTTGGGGGAAGAGGATGCAGGGGGCGTCAAGAATAAAAATGGGTAAGACACCAGCAACAATGCAGTCGGACCACGAGCTACTCCAGGGCCACAACGAGGGGCAACCCGGCGCGTTTCGGGAGCTGATCGATAGGCACCAGCGGACTCTGTGGTGGGCCCTGCGGCGCGTGAATGTGCCGGAGGCGCACCAGATGGATGTCTACCAAGAAGGTTTGCTGCGGGTGCACCGTTTTGCCGCACGCTTCAACGGCGATCGCTCAGCCAGCGTGGGCACGTGGATGGCGGTGATTATGCGCAACGCCGCGATCTCTTACATGCAGCGCTATAGCCGCGAAGCGCAGCCGGGGCGCGAGGATTTCAGCGAACGCACTCGCACCCTGCCGGCCGTGGGGATGCGCGAGGAAGCAACGGTCGCGCGGCTGGATGTGCACCGTAGCCTGCGGCAACTTACGCCCGAGATGCGGGACGTGATGGTGCTGACCGAGATCCGAGGGATGAGCGAGGCCGCGGTCGCCGAACAGTTAGGCATTCCGGTGGGCACCGTGAAGTCACGGAAGAACCGAGCCAGGCGAATCATGTGCCAGCATCTCGGCGGGGCAGAGGAATACGGCGTGGCCGTAGCCGGTTAGACTGGGGTGAACTACATCCTCGACCTCAAAGGACAGACATGAATCAACCATTCCTGCAGGCCAGTGGCATTCTCAATAGCAATTCGGAGAATTCTCCCGGTGCGGAGGGCGACCAGGGCAATAGCGAAGCTGGCAAGGTTCACGATGTCATCATCATCGGCTCTGGCCCGGCCGGCTACACCGCTGCCGTCTACGCGGCGCGCGCCGAGCTAAACCCGCTGGTCTTTGAGGGTATCGAATATGGCGGACTGCTGATGCAGACCACCGAGGTAGAGAACTTCCCCGGTTTCCAAAAGGGCATCATGGGCCCGGACCTGATGGAGGAGATGCGGGCCCAGGCAGAGCGCTTCGGCGCTGACCTGCGCCAGGAGGAAGTGGAAAAGGTCGACCTCTCCGGCGAGATCAAGAAGGTGTGGGTTTACGGTGAGGAATACCAGGCCCGGGCAGTGATCCTGGCCACCGGTGCTGCCCCCCGTTATCTGCACGTCCCCGGCGAGCAGGAGATGCTGGGCCGCGGCGTATCCGCCTGTGCAACGTGTGATGGGTTCTTCTTCAAGGAGAAGCAGATCGCCGTCGTCGGTGGTGGCGATTCCGCGATGGAGGAGGCCGACTTCCTAACGAAGTTCGGCGAGACCGTCACCATCATTCATCGTCGCGACGAGTTCCGCGCCTCCAAGATCATGGAGGAGCGCGCCCGTAACAACCCGAAGATCAAGTTCCTGACCAACGCAAAGGTCGTCGAGGTCAAGGGCGACAAGTCCGTGGAGACCCTGGTGGTCGAAGACACGCAGACCGGCGAGCGCAAGGATGTCCCGATGGATGCAATGTTCGTAGCCATCGGCCATGACCCGCGCACTGCCATCTTTGAGGGGCAGGTTGAACTACAGGACAACGGGTATGTGAAGGTCGATGAGCCCTCCACCCGCACCAGCCTGCCCGGCGTATTTGCCGCGGGCGACCTGGTTGACTCTCACTATCAGCAGGCCATCACCGCCGCCGGCTCTGGCTGCCGCGCTGCGCTGGACGCCGAGGCTTACCTCGCCGCCCTGTAGCTGGTCGCGCTGCGCCCATTTGATCACCTTTAGGTAACTTTCGCCGTTCGGTCATAAGATATCTACCTGTTGCAGGGTAACCTCCAACCTAAGGAAAATAGCGCTCTAACCAGGAGGTTTATCTCCATCATGTCCGAGATCCTAAACGTTACCGAGGCAACCTTTAAGTCCGATGTCGTGGAATCCGCGCAGCCGGTTCTTGTCGACTTTTGGGCCGACTGGTGCCGCCCTTGCCTAGCTATGACGCCCATTCTCGACGAACTGGCAGCGGAATTCGATGGCAAGGCGACAATCGCCAAAGTGAACATCGATGACGAGCGCGTGCTGGGCGCCATGTTCCAAGTGATGTCTATCCCCGCCCTTATGGTTTTCAAGGACGGTAAGAAGGTCGCGGAGTTTAGCGGTGCACAGAGTAAGGACACGCTGAAGGCGGCCATCGAGCAGCAGCTGTAGAACACGCTTGACCAGCATCTAAAGCGGATTGGCGCAATTATCCCTAGAATTGCACCTATGGTTGACCCCCGTTGGCGTTAAGGGCGCCAGCGGTTCTGTGTCACCGCAAGACTTTGAAGAATTGGAGTGTTGAACCCAGTGGATCGTTTGTTTCTCCACGCCGGCGACCGTAGCCCGCGCGTCGCTGAGGTCCGTGGCACCTTGGCGCGCCTCGGGCTGCTCGAAGGGTACGAGGGAGACACCACCGGCAGTAAAGCGCAACGCTGGACCAGCGCCGAGGAGTTCTTCGATGACGAGCTGGTCGAGGCGCTGAAAGCTTTTCAGCAGCAGCGTGGCATCATCGCCGACGGAACCATCACTCCGGGCACTCTGCGAGCGCTGCGAGAGGCCTCCTACACGCTGGGGGCCCGTGTGTTGTCGCTGCAGAGCAATCAGTTCGTGGGGGATGACGTCGCGCAGCTGCAGACTCAGCTACACGACCTTGGCTTCTACACCAGCCGCGTGGACGGCCACTTCGGTCCCCGTACACACTCCGCTGTCGTTAACTACCAGCTGAACTACGGGCTGACGAACGACGGAGTTGTGGGTCCAGATACTCTGCGGGCGCTTTCTTACCTCGGTCGTCGGATTACTGGGGGATCCCCACAATCTATTCGTGAGAAGGAACAGATCCGTTCCGCGGGCCCACAGCTCACGGGTAAGCGAGTTGTCATCGACCCCGGCCTTGGCGGTTCGAGCAAGGGATACATCGTTGATGGACCCTACGGTCAAATCTCCGAGGAGGAGATTCTCTGGGATTTGGCTGGTCGCGTAGAGGGTCGCATGATTTCCGCGGGAATGGAAACTATCCTTTCCCGCCCACGATCGGCAAACCCCACTAATCAGGATCGCGCGAGTATTGCGAATGCTTTCGGCGCGGATGTGATGATCTCCCTGCGCACTGACATTTATCCGAACGCGAAAGCCAATGGCGCGGCCACCTTCTACTTCGGTTCTTTGACGGGGTACTCGTCCATGGTGGGTGAGAAGCTGTCCGGCTTCATTCAGCGTGAAATCGTCGCCCGAACCCCGCTACAGAACTGCTATAACCACGGCCAGACCTGGGATATTCTGCGGCTAACGAGCATGCCGACCGTCCAGGTTGTACCGGGTTACCTCACCAGCCCAAAGGATGTGCAGATCCTCAGCGATCCTGCGATGCGTGACACCATCGCCGAAGCGATCGTCGTAGCTGTGAAGCGCCTCTACCTGCTGGATAAGGATGTCCACGCGACCGGCACATTCAGCTTTGTGGAGCTGCTACAGGAAGAGCTTCCGCATAAGTAGGTTCCCAACAGGTCTGGAGGCCTGCTTTCCACCGATTACCGTGGATAGGCGCTCTGGACCATTAACCTGGACGTGGTCTTCCTCCGCAAAGTCTCCAAAGAGGGAATGCGAGCCACCGATTTCCAAGCGGTAACGGGGGAACGTGCTGTGGTTCCTGACTACCTTGAATCCCTCCGCCTCGAGGATGTCCTCCGAGAGCATCGGGGCGTAATCTAGAACATCCTCATCTGGATCCGGCGTCTCCGTACCTGCTTCCCATCCCCGGTAAGACTCGGGTACGTACTTCAGCGACTCCAAGGCGCTGTGCTCTTTGGGAGCCTTTTCTACTGCAGTATCGTCCACGGGATTGCTGGCGCTTAGGTCACGCGCCTCAAACGCGCCCGCGCCCTCCAGCTGGTGCATCAGTTCCTCATCAAGCTCCTCAACCCGCGCAAAGGACTCGATTGCCTTGATTCCGCGACGATGCGCCTCTGTAATGACCGTATCGATGAGCTGATGCTCCAGGTAGAGACCCATATACGGCAGCGCCACGTGAACGGTACTGAGGAGGATCGCGTCTGGCGATATAGGAGCCGTCGGCAACTTCTCGATTCCCTGCATATATCTAGCGGGTGCAAAGAATACCGTCGCAGCCGGCACTTTGCGCGTACCTGCATCTCCAGTCCCAACAAAAGCGGTGTAGCCACAGATACCCCACTCCATGAGGACCTTCTGCAACCAAATCTGCTTATCGAAACTTGGATCATCGCTACTTTGGTGCCCATTCCCGTATCCCGCCGGAAACTCCCAGAATGTCGAAGTAGAGGCGCTGGCTTCAATGTCCGCGGAGCACTGTGGGGTAATAGCCCGAATGCTTATATCCATAGTGCTCCTTTCTCTTTGTCTTCCTCGGTGAGTTAGTGGTGCTCTTCCTAGAGGGCCGCATCGCGGAACCGTTTACAAGCAGGAAACACCCTGGTCAACGGCGAGTCGTCACGGTGCGTCACCACTGGGCAGGGGAAAAGCTATTAGCGAAGTGGTATACGAGGTCAATGGTTCTGAAGCGGGCTCATCTACGGAAATCCTATAGGGCGGCGCTGTGCTCCGTGGCAAAACGGAGTAGTTCGAAAAAACAGACCCGATGTTTCACGTGAAACATCGGGCTCTTTTGAAGGTTCAGGGGACTCTAGTACTTGTCATCCACTCGACGGTTAATTGCACGGCCCGGGTGCTCCGGATGTTCGTCGGCGTAACCAGCAGCAATTACTAGCGCAATCGAGCGGTCGTCGCGAGCCTCCAAGCCGATTGCTTTCTTAACCCCGTCCTCGTTCCAACCCGTGGTTGGGGAGGTAGAGAGCCCTTGCTCCTGGGCAGCGAGAAGAAGGAAGCCCGCCACCAACATCGCATCGCGGATACCGATTTCTCGTAGCTTCGCAGCAGACGCCGAACCATTAAAGCCACGTACCTTCTCCGTTAGTTCAGCACCGAGGATTTCCTCTGCATCCTCGGGTACCACCTCCGAACGGCCGACAACGACGAAGACTACCGGCGCATCGAGGAACTGTTGCTGACCGGAAGCATCGAAGATTGCCTGCTTAACGGCTTGATCACGTACAACGACCAGGTCGCGCATCTGCGCGTTGAATGCACTCGGAGCCTCTAATGCGTTATTTACTATAAGATCCAGAGTTTCATCCGGGATCGGGGCATCTTTGTACTGGCGAGTGGCGCGTCGCTGCGCAATTGCCTCACTTACCGTCAAAGCCATGTTGAGTTATCTCCTCTATTTCTTCTTGACCTTTAGCAGCTCAATGATTCTGTCGAAATCATCGGGCCCGCCAAACTCAACAACGATCTTGCCCTTTTTCTTCCCCATCTGGACAGTTACCTTGGTATCCAAAGCGTCCGAAACCTTATCGACCCAAGTATTAACCTCGTCCGAAAGGGGATTGGAACCACGTTTAGGTGTTCGAGCAGCTGCGGAAGCTTCCTCACCGCGGTTCAAAAGGGTGACAGCTTCCTCCGTCGCACGAACGCTAAGTCCTTCGCTTACGATGCGCTGTGCCAATTTCTCCTGCGTGTCAGCTCCAAGCTTCAAACCAAGAAGCGCACGAGCATGGCCGGCGCTCAGCACACCTGCGCCGACCCTGCGCTGAACGGAAACAGGCAGCTGAAGCAAGCGAATCATGTTGGTGATTAGAGGGCGAGAACGACCGATCTTCTTCGCCAGTTGTTCCTGGGTAACACCGAATTCCTCCATCAATTGCTGGTAGGCGGCAGCTTCTTCCAAAGGATTCAGCTGAACTCGGTGGATATTCTCCAGCAATGCATCCCGCAACATTTCATCATCTGCTGTTTCGCGGACGATGGCAGGAATAGCCTCGAACCCAGCGCGGCCGGCCGCACGTAGACGCCTTTCACCCATGATGAGCTCGAAGGTAGATTCTTCATTCGGCGCACGACGCACAACGATAGGTTGCATGAGGCCGAACTCCTTGATGGAGTGAACCAGCTCTTCCAGGGCTTCCTCGTCAAACACTTCACGCGGCTGCTTAGCGTTTGTGCGAATGGCCTTAAGCGGGATCTCTTGATACGAAGCTCCGAAATCCGCGCCGTTTGTTTCACGTGAAACATTCGAGTCAGTACTAGCATTAACGGGTTCGTGTCCGGCGCTCCCGACAGCTGACTCAGTTGCCAGCGAGAATTTCGAATCGGAATCTGAAACGTCACTGTGATGTTTCGCGCCTATACCTGAGGTACCCCTAGAATTTCGGGATGTAACGCTATTTTCCGATTCCGCGGCCGCTTTGACGCTGTCGCGAGAGGAACCTACACTACCAACTGTCGATCGGTTACCGAGAACTATGTCGGCTGCACCATCGCCGAGTGACGGACGAGCCGGCCCCGTAGGAATCAGTGAAGCTAAGCCACGTCCCAAGCCTCCACGGCGCGCATTACCCACCGCACTAGGCGAAGGCATCTGTGGCTTTCGCGTTGTGGTCGGCATTCGGGTGGGACTCAGAGCCTTTTGAGCGTCAGAGGACTTATCAGTCTTTTCTGACGTCTTGCCGCGATTTTTGTTTGTCTTACCCACTATGAGGCACCTCCATCGTGTAGCTCAGGGGCGATTCCAATAGGTGCTGTTTCGGCGCTTGGCAGATAGTCCCCGCGCGCAGCGAACTCCTTAGCCGCGTCGTAGTACGCCAGGGCACCAGGGGCACCACCGTCGTATTGCAGAACCGTCATGTTATAGCTCGGGGCTTCGGAGACCTTCACGTTGCGGGGGATATGATTATCCAGCACGACAGAACCGAAGTGAGTGCGAACGTCATCACTCACATTCTGGGAAAGACGGGTGCGACCGTCGTACATGGTGAGCAGCACGCCGGAGATATGCAGATTCGGGTTCAAGTTCTCGCGGATCATTGCAATGTTGTCGATGAGCTGACTCACGCCTTCTAGTGCGTAGTACTCACACTGGATAGGGATGAGGACCTCGTCCACAGCCGCCATGGCATTGATCGTGAGCAGTCCCAGCGACGGCGGACAATCAATAAAGATGTAGTCGAAACCGTGTTCCTCAATCCATTCATCGCTAATAGCTTGTGACAGACGGTACTCGCGACGAACTTCGCTGACCAGGTTGATCTCAGCACCAGCAAGATCGATCGTCGCAGGGACGCAGAAGATATTGTCGTTCTTGTCGTTTGGCTGCATGACTTCATCCACGGTCATCTCCTTGAGCAAAACCTCGTAGGAGGATGGGGTACCCGCATGATGAACCGCGTTAAGCGCTGTCGATGCGTTACCTTGCGGATCCAGGTCGATGACTAGAACCTTCATGCCCAGCAACGACAGCGACCAAGCCAGGTTGACGGTAGAAGTCGTCTTACCTACGCCGCCCTTTTGGTTGGCAATAGTGATCTTCCTGCACTTTTTCGGCTTTGGAAGCTTGTCCCGGTTGGGGTTTTGCAAGCGGGCGGCCTGCTGTGCTGCACGGGCAATCGGTGTATCATCCATGTCGAATTTCGACATCTAAGTCCAATCTTGAGGTCGAAGTCCGATGTTTCACGTGAAACATCGGGGTGTACGTAAAGAATAATGCAGCGGGTCAGTGCCCACAACGAGAGCCAGGGTCACCCCTAACACCCGCGTAAGTCCATTTACTTAATGCGCGGAATGATAATGACGTGGGTTGGCTCCGCCACCTTAGACTCACCGACCATCTCGATGGTTCCATTCCCACCGCCGGCTTTTCGAATCTCCCTAGCATCCCGCTCAAGCTCTTCGGCCACAGAACCGCCCTTGAGCGCCTTCATCGAACCACCTACGCGCACGAGGGGAAGTGACCACTTCGCGAGCTTCCCCAGCGGCGCAACTGCACGGGAGGTAACCACATCAGCTCCACCCAATTGCTTAACGACTGCTGGTTCCTCAGCCCGTCCCCGTACCACCTCACAACCGAGTTCAAGTTGGTCATTGATCTCCGCCAAGAAGTTATAGCGACGGAGGAGGGGCTCCAATAGTTGGACATGCAAGTCAGGACGGGCGATTGCCAAAGGAATGCCCGGCAAACCTGCTCCGGAACCCACGTCGATCACTCGAGCGCCATCCTCGATAACTTCCCCAAGTACTGCAGAATTGAGTACGTGGCGCTCCCAAATGCGCGGCACTTCGCGCGGACCGAGGAGACCCCTTTCGATACCGGCAGTGGCTAGGAACTCTGCATATGCTCGCGCTAGTGGAAGACGGTCACCAAAGACTGCCTCGGCAGCAGCTGGCGGTTCACCCAGTTCGGAGCTCTGAAGGTTTGCATCATCCTGGTCTGGCATCTAGAAACTCCTCCAATAGCCTCGGAATCAAGCAATGTTTCACGTGAAACATTCGTAACCGTTTCACGTGAAACATCCAACGCTTATTACTCGATCCATTCTATAGGCACCGCAGCGAAACCCCGTACCCAGGAGCTCTCTTCTGGCACCTGCGAACATGGAGGCTCTGGACCGCTGCGGCATCCGAAGAATAACGACGATAGAAGATATAGGTACCGGGGGAGAGGGCGTCAATAAAACAAAAAGACCGCCACCACAACGGTGACGGTCCTTGGAATAGAAGACAGCTATTCGCCTGAGACGGCTAATGCTGCTACTGCTACTTCCGTTTCTTGCCCTTCTTCTTAGGGTTATCCGGGCGGGCACCAACCTTCGGTGCCGAAGTGCGCTTGGACGCGGCGATTGCTTCCTTCTCAGCCTCTTCCTCAGCGTCCATCTTCTTGTACAGGAAGTACTGCTGGAGGTAGGACCAGGTCATGTTAGTGACCATGTATAGCGCCAGACCAACCTGCCAAGCGAAGCCACCCAGCAAGTACAGAACAGGCATGAACCACAGCATCAGCTTCTGCATCATGTCCATCTGCATCTGCATCTGCTGGGCCTTCGGATCGTTCGCCTTAGCCGGGTTCGCCTTACGGCGCTGCGCCGCGCGATCCATCGACATGCGAGCAGAGAAGTGCATCAGAACAGATGCGATAAGCATCATTGGCACGACGACCAGGATGATGTTCGTACGCGTGAAATCAACAGATCCATCGGCGGAGAACGCACGGTAGTTCTGCGGATCCATCGAAATGAAGCCGGAAAGGGGAGTGCCGAAGATACGGGCGTCCAGGAAAGACTGAACCTCGTGCACCCCGAAGAAGTAGTTCGGGGTGTTTCGAGTCTCCTCAACCGACATCCCCAGCTGGCCGATGCCTTCACCAGTGCGGTTGAAGGAACGCAGCACGTGGAACAGGCCAAGGAAGATCGGCATCTGGACCAACATCGGCAAGCAGGAGGCCAGTGGGTTTACACCCATCTCCTTCTGCAGCTTGCGCATCTCGATGGCCAGCGTTTGGCGATCATTCTTGTACTTGCGTTGCAGCTCCTGCATTTTCGGCTGCATTTCTTGCATCTTGCGGCTGGAACGCAGCTGATTAGCCATCGGCTTCACCAACAGAATACGGATGGTGAACACGAGGAACATGATCGCTAGCGCCCACGTGATACCCGAATCCGGGCTAAGGACGTAGCTGAACAGCTTATGCCAGAACCACAAAACGCCCGACACTGGATAATAAATAAAATCCATGGCGACTCGAGGTTTCTCCTGAACTTGTCTATTTAAGCCAGCGAGACAGGCACCGCCTGACCCGCGAGCGTAGTGAACGACGAGGCGGGACAGGATCCCAACCTCCCGGATGCCACGGCCCACAGCGGGCCAATCGACCCAACGTAAGCACTGTGCCCTTCACCAGACCATGGCGGCCCAGCGCGATAAGGGCATAGTTGCTGCACGTAGGTTCAAAACGGCACGTTGGCCCCATTTTAAGGGGTGACAGATAACTTTGGTAACCAAGGACTGCACGGCGCGCCAGCTGAGTTCCCCAACCCCCCTGAGATTCATCTTTAGCGGAGTGCTCGTCGGATGCAGCTTCGCACATCAGCGACCAACTCCTCGCTACTTGCGCGGGCGCTGGCCGGCAGGGCACGGATCACCACGCAGGTGCCCGAGGGGAACTCGATTTCCCCTTCGTCCAGCACCGCGCGAAAGGCATTCCGCAGCTTTCGAGATGTATCGTGCCTGGTCACAGCATTTCCCACAGCCTTCGAAACGACCAGCCCCATACGTGGTCCCGCTGTTGAAGCTTCTTGTAGCGGCACCGGCAACTCCTCTGCCCGCGCGCCCCCGCCTGCAAAAACATGAACCACCACAGTGCGACTACCCTTTTTCCGACCTTTCCGAATCGTCTGCCCGAATAGGGCCGTTGATCGAAGCCGGTGCTGGGGAGCTAGCACTGTGGTGGCTCTTTCTTTATGACGCCTTTACGCCCCCGCCCCTTAAAAGGTTGGGAACAGGGGAGGCGCCGCTGCCTTAATTAGGCGGTCAGGGACTTGCGACCCTTGTTGCGGCGTGCGGAAACGATGGCACGGCCGGCGCGGGTACGCATGCGGGTACGGAAACCGTGTACGCGTGCACGACGACGGTTGTTGGGCTGGAAAGTACGCTTGCCCTTGGCCACGGTACTTCACTCCTTAACGTTTTTAGGCGTAGGCGCACTACAGGCACAACAGCAAACATCCCAGCACATAGATACCGGGATCATCGCTATGCCAGCGGTACGCCCACGAACTTAAGTGGACAGTTGTACCAACAACATCCGAGAGGACTTTCGTCGGTACCAGAGGCACCCGATAGGCAGCGTGGTGATCCACCGCCATGTATGAGTTGCCATAGACGTCCTAAGGATACGTGGCTTGGTGGAAGTTAGCCAAATTTTCGGGATTCTATCTCTTGTTATGTGGTGCCCACCTCGGGGTTGGGTGGCTTGTACGAGGGAAAATGAGCTGGTCACGGTGGGGTCGAGTGCGGGTGTGTAGAGAAGATTCTCTGGTTCGTCAAATATTTCCATAACTTGTGGAAAACTCCTCCACCCCCAAAGGTTAAACCTTTACTTTACACCTAGTTATGCCAGGTCAGACCGCTTTTTTGATTTCAATTAGAGTTATCCACAAGGAGCCTGTACCTTGGGGATAACATGTGGAAAGAAGTTATCCACAGGTGTGCATAACTGTGTGGAAACGCAGGACAGAGGATATTTCCTTCTGTGTACTAGGCAGTGAACAAAACGATCTTCGAGCCCGGGTTCAATCACGCTTTTGTTCGCCACCCGAACACCCCCATATTCTTTTGGATAGCCCAAAAGTTAACTCCTGCTATCCGATAGTGATAACCACGCACGCACAATCACACCCACGACAGAACAACTGAGCCGGAAACCTTATGAGTAATTCGAACTTCTCCATCGAGGAGCACTTCCCCGACATGTGGGATGCCATCATGCACGACTGGCTTGCTGATAGCTCCTCGGAATCCCCCGACCCGGATCTACCAGCGATTTCACCAAAGCAGCGTTCGCTGCTGCGCAAGGTTAAACCGGTGGGGCTCATGGGTCGCATTGTTGTTCTGGAGACCCCCAATAGGTGGACCAAGGAATCGATCGAGCAAGACCTCATCGATCCCATCAAACACGTCCTAAAAACCCGGCTAGATCTGTCCGTCAGCCTTGCCATCACCAGCACCAATGGTGATTCTGCGGATAGCGATGCAGAGGAAACTACCCACGGCACTGGTGAAACTGGGCGCGGTACCCACGAAGGGGCGTCCATACCACAGTCCGTAGCAACCGCAGAGGACCTTTCGAATACAGAGGTCGAACAACTCGTCACACAGGCCGAGGAAAAGAACAAGACAACCACGGAGGAAGCACAACAGCGCCGCGAGCACGACGCGGATGAGTTAGCGGGGCAGTACTCGGCGAGCGAGAACCGAATCGACCCCAACCCGTCGCCCACGCCGCGGCATTGGACGCACAAAGAGCAGGCAACGTCGGAGCAAACCTACAGGTCAGCTGCGCGCCATAGTTCGCCGACGCAACCTTCGTCGAACTTCAATGACGGCCTTGATGGCGATTCTCTGCTGAACAAGAACTACACATTCGAAAGCTTCGTCGTCGGTTCCTCCAACAACTTCGCCGCTGCCGCCTGCCGGGCAGTCGCAGAAGCACCGGCCAAGGCATATAACCCGCTGTTTATCTGGGGCGAATCTGGATTGGGCAAAACGCACTTGCTGCACGCCATCGGGCACTACGCCAAAGAGTTACAGCCAAACATGCGGGTGCTGTATGTGAGCTCGGAAGAACTGACCAACGACTTCATTAACTCCATTGCGAATGACACCCGCGAATCCTTCAAGCGCCGCTACCGCAACCTGGACATGTTGATCGTCGACGACATCCAGTTCCTGCAGAACAAGGAATCCACGCAGGAGGAGTTCTTCCACACCTTCAACGCATTGCACCAGGCCAACAAGCAGATTGTGTTGAGCTCCGACCGGCCGCCGCGGCAGCTGACCACCCTGGAGGATCGCCTGCGCACCCGCTTCGAGGGCGGGTTGATTACGGATGTTCAGACCCCGGATCTGGAGACGCGCATTGCGATTCTGACGAAGAAGGCGGAATCGGACAATGTGCAGCTTCCAGAAGACGTGAAGGTCCTCATTGCCAGCCGCTACGAGAAATCGATCCGCGAGCTGGACGGTGCCCTTATCCGCGTGACTGCCTATTGCGCCCTGAGCCACGAACCGCTGACTGTGGAGACGGCTGAGATTGCGCTGCGTGACATTTCTCCGGCGGATCAAGACGTGGAAATCGTGCCTCAGCACGTTATCGAGGTTGTGGCGAACTATTTCAACCTCACCACCGACGAACTAGTGGGCAAGGGAAGGGCCAAGAAGTTCGTGCAGGCTCGGCAGATCGCCATGTACCTGTGCCGCGAATTGACGGATCTGTCGCTGCCGAAACTGGGAAGTTCCTTCGGTGGGCGCGACCACACCACCGTCATGTATGCGGAACGGCGGGTGCGGGAATCCCTGTCGGAGAACAAGAAGGTGTTCGATCAGGTGCAAGAGCTCACCCAAAAGATCAAGTCCCATGCCCGGGATTAATCCCACAATGTGGCTTTGTACCCCCTAGCAGCTGTTGCTATCCGGGTGTGAGCCCAGAGTTACACACAGTTATCCCCAGTTTTGCTTAGTTATCCACAGGCAGGCTGGGGATTACTCGTTGTGCCCTGACCTTGGGCGGCACCCGACTCGGGCGAGTTATCCACAATTCCACAGGGTTTTCCACAGGTGTAATTTCAATTTTGTAATTTAGGGGGTAAGGCGAACATGGCTTCGCAGCGAACCGGAAAAGCAGTGAAGGTTAGACACGTCACAAGACGTTCCCTGAACCGTTGGGGAAAACCGCACCTAAACTGGGGATATAGCAGTGGATGACATGTGTACAACCCGCCTGCCTTGCTAGTTATCCACAGGCGAGAAGCGTTATTCACAGTTTGTCCACCGAGACATCAACATCCCGACACGGCCTGCGAACTGCATGGATTAGGCTTTGTGCACAGGATCCACAACACCTACTACGACTGCTATCTCTTTAAATAAAAGGGAATAAACAGAAATAGAGCTTGTGGGTTAATCTTGATCAGACGAACCTCAACATGCGCTTCGCGCGTATGAGCAACGAGAGCAGCCACGAGAGCACGGAAGTTAAATTGAGCATGGATAGCCAGACAGTGAGTTTCATTGTTCCCAAGGATGACTTCGCATCCGCCCTTGGTTGGGTAGCCCGCTCCCTGCCCAGCAAGCCGACCCAGCCCATCCTTCGCGGTGTGATGATCGTTGCGGATGACGATGGATTGGAACTTTCCGGATTCGATCGCGAGGTCTCCACCCGCGTACGGATCAATGCAGAGGTGAACGAACCAGGCAAGATTCTTGTCGCCGGCAAGCTGGCCTCCGATATCGTCGGTTCTCTTCCGAATAAACCGATCAATATCGAGTTCGACGGCACCACCGTGACCCTCAAGACTGGCAAGTCTAAGTTCGAACTCCCAGCAATGACGATCGAGGACTACCCGGTTCTACCTGAACTCCCGGACGTCACTGGCACCATCGATCCAAACCTGTTTGCAGAATCGATTGCGCAGGTCGCAGTGGCTGCAGGTCGTGACGATACCCTGCCGATGCTCACCGGCGTTCATGTCGAAATCGACGGCGAAAATGTCATTATGGTCGCCACCGACCGCTTCCGTCTGGCAGTCCGCAGCTTCCAGTGGAATCCTGCGCAGGCTGATGCGCAGGCGAAGCTCCTCATCCCGGCCCGTACCTTGGCTGACACAGCGCGTTCCATGGATCCCGCAAACACCGATCCGATCGAGATCGCTGTGGGTACGGGCGAGGACATCGGTGCGGACGGCCTGCTCGGCATCTCCACGGAATCCCGCCACACCACCACCCGCCTGCTCGACGCGGAATTCCCGAAGTTCCGCCCCCTGCTGCCGAAGACCCACACGGCTCTAGCCAGCGTAGAAATCGCCCCACTGCAAGAGGCCATCAAGCGCGTATCCATCGTCGCCGAGCGCAATTCGCAGATCCGCATGGACTTCAAGGACAACACCGTCACCCTGTCCGCGGGCGGTAGCGATGTTGGTTCCGCGACGGAAACCCTGGACTGCGCTTTTGCCGGCGAACCGCTGGTCATTGCCTTCAACCCGAGTTACCTCAAGGAAGGCCTGGCGGCTATCCACACGCTGCGCGTTGTTTTTGGCTTCACCATGGCCTCCCGCCCGGCAATTCTGCTGCCAGATCCGGGTGACCTGCCGGAAGCCGATGCAGAAGGCAACTTCGCTACCCCGGAAACCGACTTCACTTACCTGCTGATGCCGGTTCGCCTTCCGGGCTAAACGACGTTAAACGACGCGTTACCGTTGACTCACCGTGTATGTCTCGAATCTTCGTCTGAGTAATTACAGGTCGTGGGAGGAACTCGACCTGCAATTGAAGCCTGGCATCACGATCTTTTCCGGCCCTAACGGCCACGGTAAAACCAATATTGTCGAGGCTCTCGGATATCTGGCCCACCTCAGCTCCCACCGCGTCAACACTGATGCGGCCCTGGTGCGGCGTGGCGCGGATCTGGCCAACGTGTCCGCCACCGCTGTCAACAACGGTCGCGAACTCACTGCTCATCTGGCTATTCGGGCGCGGGGCGCCAACCGTGCGCACATCAATCGGGCAGCCATGAACTCTCCGCGCGAAATCCTTGGGGTGGTTCGTACAACGTTGTTCTCCCCGGAAGATCTCGCTTTGATCCGGGGTGAACCGGAGCAGCGCCGCCATTTCCTGGATACGATCATGATCGCCCGCTACCCGCGCCTAGCTGCGGTGAAAGCGGACTACGACAAGGCCCTGCGCCAGCGCAACGCCCTGCTTCGTCAGTCGGCCTTTGCCCTGCGCCTTGTTGTCGGCGCGCCGAAGGGGGCTAGCCACAACCTCTCGGAGGAAATCAAAACTGATGCCGAGTCGGCCCTTGCCACCCTCGACGTGTGGGATACGCAATTGGCCGCGCTCGGCGCGCAGATCATGTCAGCCCGTGTGCAGATCGTCCACGATCTGGCTCCTCATCTGCAGCAGACCTACCAGTCGTTGGCTCCGCAGTCGCGTCCGGCGCACATGGCTTACACCTCGACCATTGATCCGGAACTGGCTGAGCTGGGCATTTACCTTGGCACCAGCGAACCCGACCAGCCAACGGCACTGCTCAGCCCCGAGATCGCTGAGGCCACGCTCTTGCAGGTCTTCGCCGCTAAGCGCTCCCAGGAGGTCGAACGCGGAACTACGCTGCTTGGCCCCCACCGCGATGATCTGAAATTGATGCTCGGTCAGCAGCCGGCCAAGGGCTATGCCTCCCACGGCGAATCCTGGTCTTTCGCCCTGTCGCTGCGCCTCGCTGCCTTTTTTATGCAGCGCGGGGATGGGGTTGAGCCCGTCGTTATCCTCGACGATGTCTTCGCGGAGCTCGATTCTTCACGACGCCACCACCTCATCGACCTCATCTCCAGCGCCGAGCAAGTCCTCATTACGGCTGCGGTGGACGAAGACATCCCAGAGGCACTGCGGGATGTGGCGAAGATTTACACTATTGACGAGCTCAAGGCTTCTGCGACCGACGACATGGGAGCTACTGAGGTTGAGGGTGTCGCGGCGCGCAGCGTGAAGGGGGGCGAGAACGATGGCGATTGATCCGGTAGCCCAGGCCCTCGCTGCTATGAAGAAGGCTGGTGGTTCCCCGCAGGCCGAGTTGCCGACGGTGGCGTCACCAAGAAAAGACAAGAAGAAAACACCTGGTAGAGCCACCAGATACAAGACCCGTTTGGATGGGCGCCTTGACCGCAGCTATCGCGATCCGAAGCGTTTCGGTGCGCTAATCGGGAGGGAGATCAAGCGCCAGGGCTGGCAGCAGCGCGTCAGCGTCGCACGGATCATGAACGCCTGGCCGGAGCTGGTGGGCGACAAGATTGCTGAACACACCCGGCCGGTGCGTTACGAAGAAGAGGCGCAGATTCTGGTGGTGGAGTGCGATTCCACTCCGTGGACTACGCAACTGCGGTACATGCAGACCGTGATTCTGCAGGCCATCGCCAAGCGTGCCGGGGAGGACGTGGTGGCGCAGTTGCGGATCGAGGGACCGAACATCCGGCGGCCGAAGTATGGCAAGCTCCGCGTGAAGGGTCGTGGCCCACGGGATGACTTCGGATAAAGGTTTCCAGCACATCGATCGGCCCAAACGGCCTGTCCAATGGCGCCTTTAGGGCTCCGACGCGGTAGAATGGGGTGGTTATTTACGCGCGCGAGAAAAGGAGTTTGACCCACCGTGGCTGAACCACAGAAGCAAAGCAACTACGGCGCGAGCTCGATTACAATCCTGGAAGGCCTGGAGGCTGTCCGCAAGCGTCCAGGTATGTACATCGGATCCACCGGTGAGCGCGGCCTGCACCACCTGGTGTGGGAAGTTGTGGACAACTCGGTTGATGAGGCTATGGCGGGCTACGCCAAGGAGGTCAGCGTTACGCTGCTGGCCGACGGTGGCGTGCAGGTTGTCGATGACGGTCGTGGCATCCCGGTGGAGGATCACCCGACTGGCCCGCCGACCGTGCAGGTTGTCATGACGCAGCTGCACGCCGGCGGTAAGTTCGACTCGGACTCCTACGCAGTATCCGGTGGTTTGCACGGTGTGGGTATTTCGGTGGTTAACGCCCTGTCGACCCGCATGGAAACTGAGATTAAGCGCGATGGGTACCTGTGGCGTCAAAACTTCGAGATGGCGGTGCCCGAGGAGCTGCAGCAGGTCAAGAAGGCCCGCGGAACCGGCACGACACAGCGTTTTTGGCCGGACCCAGAGATCTTTGAGACCGTCGAGTTTAACTTCGACACGGTGGCAAAGCGCCTGCAAGAGATGGCTTTCCTGAACAAGGGTCTGACCATCAAGCTGATCGATGAGCGCGAGCACCTCGAGGACGATGAGGAGCTGGAGAACGCAGCCGAGGATGCGGCAGCTCCGAAGTCCGCGGAAGAAAAGGCCGCTGAGGCGGAGAAGAAAAAGGGCCCGCGCACGCGCGTGTTCCACTACCCGGAGGGCCTCAAGGATTACGTCGCCTACATAAACCGTAAGCGCACCGCGATCCACCCGACCATCGTTTCTTTCGACGTGGCTGAGGAAGATCACGAGGTAGAGGTTGCCCTGCAATGGAACAGTGGTTTTAGCCAGTCCGTCCACACCTTCGCGAACACCATCAATACCTTCGAAGGTGGCACGCACGAAGAAGGCTTCCGTGCAGCGCTGACCTCCCTGATGAACCGCTACGCCCGCGACCACAAGCTGCTGAAGGCCAAGGATCCGAAACTCAGCGGCGATGACGTGCGTGAGGGCCTGGCGGCCGTCATTTCCGTGCGCGTCGGTGATCCGCAGTTCGAGGGCCAGACGAAGACCAAGCTCGGAAACACCGAGATCAAGGGCTTCGTGCAAAGGGCAGTGAATGAACACCTGGCGGATTGGCTGGATGCCAACCCGGCTGAGGCGAAGGCCATCGTCGAAAAGGCAGTGGCCTCTGCGCACGCACGCGATGCTGCCCGCAAGGCGCGCGACATGGTGCGCCGCAAGTCGGCCTCCGACATCGGTGGTCTGCCGGGCAAGCTGGCGGACTGCCGTTCCCGCGACCCGAAGCTCAGCGAGCTGTACATCGTGGAGGGCGATTCCGCAGGTGGCTCCGCAAAGTCCGGTCGCGATTCCATGTACCAGGCCATCCTGCCGCTGCGCGGCAAGATCCTGAACGTCGAGAAGGCGCGCATGGATAAGGTGCTGAAGAATAACGAGGTCCAGGCAATCATTACTGCCCTGGGCACCGGCATCCACGACGAGTTTGACATTAAGAAGCTGCGTTACCACAAGATCGTGCTGATGGCCGACGCTGATGTTGACGGCCAGCACATCGCCACGCTGCTGCTGACCCTGCTGTTCCGCTTCATGCGCCCACTGGTGGAGGAAGGCTATGTCTACCTGGCCCAACCGCCGCTGTACAAGCTGAAGTGGGCCAAGGGCGAGCCGGGCTTTGCCTTCAGCGACCGCGAGCGCGACCAGCAGCTGGAAGAGGGCCTGGCGCAGGGCCGCAAGATCAACAAGGACGACGGCATCCAGCGCTACAAGGGTCTGGGCGAGATGAACGCCAAGGAGTTGTGGGAGACCACCATGGATCCGACGGTGCGCACCCTGCGCCGCGTGGACCTGGAGGATGCGGCCGCTGCCGATGAGATCTTCAGCGTCCTCATGGGCGACGACGTTGTGGCCCGCCGCAGCTTCATCACCAAGAACGCCCGCGACGTTCGCTTCCTTGATGTTTAATCAAGTGTTGTGAGCGATTCGAAACACCAAGCGAAAACCACTCGAACTCCGCAGCGCCGCGAGCCTGCTTTGCTGCCGGTCACGATGGCGGACGGCACCACCTCGCAGGTGCGCCTGTTTCTACCCGGTACGCCGAAGGTAGGGGAGGGTAGTGACGCCACCGCCCCCGGCCACGCCACAATCCCAGCACACAGCCCAGTGGATGCTGCGTGGGATCATGCGCGACCCGTGATTGTGGTGTGGCCCGGCTTTGGAATGGGTGCCCGCTATTATGACCCCATTGCATGGGAGTTGGCCGACCGCGGATTCCCGGTGATTACCGGCGAATTGCGTGGCCAGGGTTCGTCCACGGCGCGAGCCAGCCGAAAGCACAAGTGGGGTTACCACCATCTGGCTTCTGGGGATTATCCGCGAACGATTCGGGCGGCGAAGGAGGCGTTGGGCGTCAATAGAAATCACCCCACGTTAATGCTGTGCCATTCGATGGGCGGACAGATCGGCTCGCTATTTCTTGCCCGACCCGAGGCCGAGGAGCTGGGCATTCGCGGAATGATGGGCGTGGGTTCCGGCACGCCATACTACAAGGGGTTTAAGGGGAAGCAGCGCATGCGGTTGCAATGGGGTACTTACCAGATCATGCTGAATATTCTGTTGTTCGGATATCAACCCGCCGGTGCGCTGGATTTGGCGGGGTATGGCCGGCAATCGGGGGTTCAACTTCGAGAGTGGTTCCGCTACGGGCAGACGAACCGGCTGCATAAGCTGCGGGATCAGGACATGGACTACGAAGAGGCGAAGAAGTCCGTGCGTTTGCCGGTGCTGTTTACGCGTTGTGCCAATGATGAGGATTGTCCCTTGGCTTCGGCGCAGCACTTGGCGGACGAGCTTCCGGCGGCGCAGGTGAAGGTGGAGGAGCTGGATTCGCAGCTAGGCCACAACCGGTGGGCGCGGGAGCCGAAGCTGGTTTCCGATCGGCTGGAGGAATTCTGGCGAGAGATCGCCAAGTAGCCAGGGTGGCGGCTAAAGAACGCAAATACCCGCGCCCCTTCGGGTTGTGAAGGGGCGCGGGTTAGTGCTTAAGCGAACGTTGTCGCTGGTGCCTTGAGAAGCGTGCCTTATGCTTCGCGGCGAGCGAACATCATCCAAGCGCCGGCGATCATGGAGATCAGAGCCAGGCCAGCCAGGATGGAGATCTCCGGCTTAACGCCGGTGTTAGCCAGCTGAACCTTGCGCTCTGCCGGAGCCTCAGCCTTCGGAGCTGCGGGCATAGCCTCGCCCTTTGCCTCAGCGGCAGGTGCCTCAGGCATAGCCTCGCCCTTAGCGTCAGCCTTCTCGCCGCCCTTTGCGTCAGCCTTCGGAGCCTCAGCCTTGGCATCGTCCTTCTTCTTGTCGTCCTTCTTCTCTTCAGACTTAGCCTTATCCTCAGCCTTGTCGCCGGAGTTACCCAGGACTGCACCCAGAACGCCCAGGGCAGTGATGCCACCTGCAACGCCGGCAGCGATCTTCTTCTGCTTTTCGGTCAGCTCGACTTCCTTCTTGCCCTTGTCCTTGTCCGGTGCCGGGGTGGTGGTGGACGGTGCCGGGGTGGTGGTGGACGGTGCCGGGGTGGTGGTGGACGGTGCCGGGGTGGTGGTGGACGGTGCCGGGGTGGTGGTGGACGGTGCCGGGGTGGTGGTGGCGGTGGTCGGCTGGGTGGCGGTGTCGGTCGGCTGGGTGGCGGTGTCGGTGGTGGAGGTCGGCTCGGCGTTAGCGACCGGGGTCAGCAGGGCTGCGGAAGCCAGAGCGGTAGCAGCGGCGGTAGCGGTGATCTTCTTAGACAGCTTCATGTTTTTCTCCTGTGTTCTCGTGTGTAGCCAAACCATTTGGCTTCGAGGTGAAACGTCGGACATTCTTAAGCTAATCTCTGCTTTTTGGTTTGTCAGCGTTAGAAATTACAAAAACGCCTGTCCAGGGCATTTATTGGGTACTTATTGATAAATCAAGAGGTCAAAGCCATTTTTCAGCTGTGCGCAAGATTCACATCAGCCCCAGAGGGATACCCACATATAGGGGTGCAGCGGTTGTGACCTGCGAATTCATGCGAAGAAAAATGGATCGAGCGGTGCCGAGTTTCGCGTTTCGAATTCCCTTAGAGGGGCGGGAAAGGTGGCGTCCCAAAGCCTTCAAAGCACAGTAAACCCGCAACAAGGGGGTAGAATGGATAGGTCTGAAGGCTAAACAGAAAGGCTTCTCAAAACAGTGAGCGACGACAACAACGGTAGCGACAACCTCTTTGATCGGGTTACCCCCATCGATCTGCAGGAGGAAATGAAGTCCAGCTACATCGACTACGCCATGAGCGTGATCGTCGGACGCGCCCTGCCCGAAGTCCGTGACGGTCTGAAGCCCGTGCACCGGCGCATCCTCTACGCGATGTTCGACAACGGTTACCGCCCCGAGCGCAGCTACGTGAAGTCCGCCAAGCCCGTCGCCGACACGATGGGTAACTACCACCCGCACGGCGACAGCGCGATCTACGACACCCTCGTGCGCCTGGCACAGCCATGGTCGATGCGATACCCGCTGGTCGACGGCCAGGGTAACTTCGGTTCCCGCGGCAACGACGGCGCGGCCGCCATGCGTTACACCGAGTGCCGCATGACGCCCCTGGCGATGGAGATGGTGCGCGACATCCGCGAAAACACCGTCGAGTTCCAGCCCAACTACGACGGCAAGACTACCGAGCCGACCGTGCTGCCGTCCCGCGTGCCGAACCTGTTGATGAACGGCTCCGGCGGCATCGCCGTGGGTATGGCCACGAACATCCCGCCGCACAACCTGAACGAGCTGGCGGAGGCCATCTACTGGCTGCTCGACAACCCGGAGGCCGAAGAGGCCGACGCGTTGGAAGCCTGCATGGAGCGCGTGAAGGGACCGGACTTCCCGACCGCCGGCCTGATCGTCGGCGACAAGGGTATTCAGGACACCTACCGCACCGGCCGTGGCTCCATCCGCATGCGTGGCGTGACCAGCATCGAGGAAGAGGGCAACCGCCAGATCATCGTCATCACCGAGCTGCCGTACCAGGTCAACCCGGACAACCTGGTGGCCTCGATTGCCGAACAGATTCGGGACGGCAAGATCGCCGGCATCTCCAAGATCGACGACGAATCCTCCGACCGCGTGGGTATGCGCATCGTCATTACCCTGAAGCGCGACGCTGTGCCGCGCGTGGTGCTGAACAACCTGTACAAGCACTCCCAGCTGCAGACCAGCTTCGGATCCAACATGCTGTCCATCGTCGACGGCGTGCCGCGCACCCTGCGCCTGGACCAGATGCTGCGCCACTACGTGGACCACCAGATCGACGTAATCGTGCGCCGTACCCAGTACCGCCTGGATGAGGCCGAGAAGCGCGCCCACATCCTGCGTGGCCTGGTGAAGGCACTGGACATGCTGGATGAGGTCATCGCCCTAATCCGCCGCTCCCCGACGGTGGATGAGGCCCGCACCGGCCTGATCGACCTGTTGGATGTCGACGAGGTTCAGGCCGACCACATCCTGGCCATGCAGCTGCGCCGCCTGGCCGCCATGGAGCGCCAGAAGATCATCGACGAGTTGGCAGAGCTGGAGGAGACTATCGCTGATCTGAAGGCGATCCTGGAATCCCCGCAGCGCCAGCGCGACATCGTCCGCGCCGAGCTGGCAGAGATCGTGGATAAGTACGGTGACGAGCGCCGTACCCAGATCATCGCCGCTTCCGGCGACGTATCCGAGGAAGACCTGATCGCCCGCGAGAACGTGGTCGTGACGATCACTTCCACGGGCTACGCGAAGCGCACGAAGGTGGATAGTTACCGCAGCCAGCGCCGTGGCGGCAAGGGCGTGCGCGGAGCCGAGCTGAAGCAGGACGATGTGGTGCGCCACTTCTTCGTCTGCTCTACGCACGACACCATCATGTTCTTCACCAACTTCGGTCGCGTGTACCGTTTGCGTGCCTTCGAGCTGCCGGAGGCCACCCGCACCGCTCGTGGCCAGCACGTGGCTAACCTGCTGGAGTTCCAGCCGGGCGAGCAGATCGCACAGGTCATCCAGATCCAGTCCTACGAGGATGCCCCGTACCTGGTGCTGGCTACCGCACATGGCCGGGTGAAGAAGTCCCGCCTGACGGATTACGATACAGCCCGTTCCGGTGGCCTGATCGCCATCAACCTCAACGAAGGCGACCGCCTGGTCGGTGCGCAGCTCTGCACCGCCGAGGACGACCTACTGCTGGTCTCCGAAGAGGGTCAGGCCATGCGCTTCACCGCTGACGATGAAACGCTGCGCCCGATGGGTCGCGCCACCGCTGGTGTGAAGGGCATGCGCTTCCGCGAAGAGGACCAGCTGCTGGCCCTGACGGTCGTGTCGGAAGGTTCGTCCCTCTTCGTGGCTACCTCCGGTGGCTACGGCAAGCGCACCCCGATGGAGGAGTACCCGACGAAGGGCCGCGGTGGCCTGGGAGTGGTTGCGTTCAAGTACGACAAGAAGCGTGGCAAGCTGATCGGCGCGCTGACGGTTAACAACGACGACGAGATCCTGGCCATGACCTCCAACGGCGGTGTGATCCGCACCGAAGTCAGCCAGATCCGCAACAGTGGCCGCGCGACCATGGGCGTGCGTCTGGTGGATCTAGCCAAGGGCAACGAGCTGGTTGCCGTGGACCGCAACGTGGAGGAAGAGGCTGAAGAGTCCGCCGAGGCCACCGCGAAGGCAGAGGCAGATTCCAAGTAGTCCAGGTAGGCCCAGCAGGTGGAACAAGCCGAGTAAGCCCGTTGGGTAATCCCTAACTCTACGTAGCCTGGTGGTCGATACCGCTAGGCTACTGTCGTATAAGGCACAAAAAAGCACCGACGAGTACGAACAAGTACGGAGATGCGATGACGCACAAAACGCCCCCGCCGACCGGCAAGCCCAATACCGGTAAGGCTGGCAATACCAAGAACTCCGGTAACGCCAAGAATGCCGGTAAGCCCGCGGATAAAGCAGCGACCGAGCAGACTGCCAAGGCTCAGCAGGTCGCTCAGCCTGCGCAGCCTGCACAGTCTCAGCCGTCGCAGCCTGCGCCCCAGGCTGACACCGCCGACACCGCCGGCACCGCAAGCAACGCCGCTAACACAGCGAACGCCGCTCAGGACAAGAGCACCACGGACAAGCCCTCCAAGCCCGGCAACCCAGCCAAGCGAGGCGTACAGCGCACCGTCACGTACATCGAGCCGATCAGTGCCCTCAAGATGGCCCTGATCTTCAATCTGGCGCTGTTTGCGGTGTGGTTTGTGGCAATGGCGTTGATCTACATCGTCCTCGGCGCTGCGGGCACGTGGGATCGCCTGGATTCGCTTGTCGGTGACCTCACGAACTCCTCCGGGTTCTCTGCCGGTATGTACTTCGGTGGTGTTGTTGCCTTGGGTCTTTTCGAGGTCGTTCTCTTCACCCTTCTCGCGCCCATCGCCGCGCTGATTTACAACGCGTCGTCGAGCATTCTTGGCGGTGTGCGCATCCAGCTGGATCGCTAGTCTTTCTAGTATTTCTGACGCCCACTTTCCAACCACAAAAACCGCATCTAACCAGGCGATTTGGTGATTGGCTGGAATGGTGGGTAATGTTTCTACTCGTTCGAGGGCCTATAGCTCAGGCGGTTAGAGCGCTTCGCTGATAACGAAGAGGTCGGAGGTTCAAGTCCTCCTAGGCCCACCATCGAACACTCTTCGCTAGAGATAAAAGCGTCTGATATAGTTTCGGAAGCTTGGTTCGATAGTCAAAGGGGCATTAGCTCAATTGGTAGAGCATCTGCTTTGCAAGCAGAAGGTCAGGAGTTCGATTCTCCTATGCTCCACAACAAAAATGCAGGTCAGGGCTTTGCCGGGAACACTCCTAGCAAAGCCCTGACTGTTTTGTT
>NZ_JAKMUV010000005.1:0-122696 GCF_027570165.1 Corynebacterium macclintockiae | reverse complement strand
CAGAAGTAACGTAGCTTCACCAACGCGAAAAAACCCCGACCACCTGCATGTAGTGCAGTCGATCGGGGCTTTTAGTTGCTCCCCCAACTGGGCTCGAACCAGTGACCTTTCGATTAACAGTCGAATGCTCTGCCAACTGAGCTATAGGGGATTAAGTTGTTTGAGCTTCAGGCGTAAGCCCTTGCTCTGTGCAACGGAATCATACTTTATATGCCTGGGGTGTAAACAGACAAATCGCCAGGTCAGGTCACCTATTGTGGGGGCTGTTTTCGTTGAAGCTGGGGTATATGACTACCCGCCAAAGGCGGTGTGGTTGAATCTTTTGTTAGCAAGCTGCTCCATCGAGTGGTGACGCATACTGGGGCTATAGCTCAGTCGGTTAGAGCCGCGGACTCATAATCCGCTGGTCGCGGGTTCGAGCCCCGCTGGCCCCACAGAAAAACGGAACGTCAGAGCCTATTTCCCCTACCTATAGATGCGGAGGAATAGGCGCGTGAGTTGGTACACCGGCCACGTCGAACAGCATTCTGGCGTTGATTGGTTTCTATTCGTCGGCGCGGACGGCCGGGAATGTTTCCTGCCCGGCGCTTTTCCAGGTGATGTCTAATGACGCCGTCGCTCCAACAAATGTCGCCCTCAAAGCCGCTGGCAAGGTCCAGCGCGCCACGATTCGCATTCACGAGGGTGGCCACTTCGACCCCTACGTGGAGCCGCTGTTCTCGGAGATCATTGAGGAGCAGCTGGCATTCCTGCGAAAAGAGGTTCCGGTTAAGTAAATCCCCTTCAGTGAGCCTTCCAGATTGTCGCTTGCGCGGGGACTAAAGCCCCAACCCCTCAATCCCGTGCACCGTCACCGTCTCGGAGAGCGCAACGCGGCCCGGGTTGGTCTTGTACACCGGGCTGGATTCATCGGCCCGGCCGAAGGTCAGCGCGGTGACCAGCTTGTACTCCTCATCCACGCCCAGGAACTCGCGCACCGTCGGCGCCAGTAGGGAGATCATGCCTTGGGGAACCCCGTGGTAGCCGTGGGCGGTCAGGGATAGAAGGAAGTTCTCCGCATACGTCCCCTGGTCGAATGCCGCACGAATACGGTCGCCCATCGGCGGGATGAACATCAGCGCCGAGTACGGGGCTCCGAAGAAGCGTAGGTTCTCGCGGACGAACTCGGTGCGCGCCTCCTTATCCTCACGGGCGATGCCCAGCATGCCGTACATCTTCGCCGCCAGCTCCATGGAACGCTGTGGGTGCACACCCTCGCCGTAGTCCACAGTGAAATCGGGGTTCAAGCCGTTGGTATCGAACTCCTCGATCAGCGCGGCGCTCAAGTCCTTCAACTTCTGGCCACCGATCACGTGGACGTTCCACGGCTGGGTGTTGGAGTTCGAAGGCGCGGACTGGGCATCCAGCAGAATCTCCTTGATGTCCTCTGCCGGGATCTCGTCCGGCAGGAACGCGCGAGGGGAGTGGCGGTTACGTATAAATTCAGAAAAGTTCATGCCTGCCACCGTACGCTCTTATTTTCCCGCCACCGCCTCCGCAACCCCTCACCCCAAGCCGCCGAACGTTAGCCCTGTTAACCTCCTCGACTCGCTCACCGTGAGGGCGTCAAGAATCCGTTAAGAACGCCCAACAGTGAGTCACCTTGCTTTCATTTCTTAAAAGTGATCAGCGTTACTTATTATGAGACCTATGTCTGAACCAACTGTTTCCAAAACAATGATTGAGCTCAAGGGAGTGAACAAACACTTCGGCGAGTATCACGCACTTCGAGACATCAACCTCGAAGTCCCCGCAGGCCAGGTCGTGGTCATCCTCGGCCCCTCCGGATCCGGCAAGTCCACGCTGTGCCGCACCATCAACCGCCTCGAGACCATCGATGAAGGCGAAATCCGCATCGACGGTGAACTGCTGCCCGAAGAAGGCAAGGACCTCGCCAAGCTCCGCGCAGAGGTCGGCATGGTGTTCCAGCAGTTCAACCTTTTCAGCCACATGACCATCCGGGATAACGTCACGCTGGCGCCCACCAAGGTCCGCAAGGTCAGCAAGGAAGAGGCACGCAAGACCGCCGAGAAGCTGCTGGACCGCGTGGGCATCGCCGCCCAGGCCGACAAGTACCCGGCACAGCTATCCGGCGGCCAGCAACAGCGCGTCGCCATCGCCCGCGCCCTGGCCATGGACCCCAAGGTGATGCTCTTCGACGAGCCGACCTCCGCCCTCGACCCAGAGATGATCAACGAGGTCCTGGACGTCATGACCGACCTCGCCAAGGGTGGCATGACCATGGTGGTTGTTACCCACGAGATGAGCTTTGCTCGCCGTGTTGCGGATCGAATCCTGTTTATGGCCGATGGCGCCATTGTTGAGGACGCCGACCCGGAGACCTTCTTCACGAACCCGCAATCCGATCGCGCCAAGGACTTCCTGGCGAAGATCGTGAACCACTAGTTCGGGAAGCGAGTTTCACATGTCTACATTCAAAAGCGCACTCAAGCGCCTTACGGCTGCAGTGGTCGCCACCGCATCCGTGGTTGCGCTGACCGCGTGTGGATCCGGTGGCGCCCGCGACCTGCTGGCAGACATCGAATCCGGCCACGTCGTAATGGGCACCAAATTCGACCAGCCCAACCTGGGTGAACGCACCCCGGATAAGCAGTTCGCTGGCCTGGATACCGACGTATCCCGCTACGTGGTGGAATACATCGCGAAGAAGCACGGCTGGGCCACCCCGGAAATCGAATGGCGCGAAACGCCGTCCGCGCAGCGCGAGACCCTCATCAACAACGGTGAGGTCAACATGATCACCGCGACGTACTCCATCAACAAGGGCCGCCTCAAGGCCGTGGACTTCGCCGGCCCGTACCTGGTCACCCACCAGGCACTGCTGGTCCGCGAGGATTCCGGCATCAAGGGGCTGAACGACATCGCGCCGGGCACCCGCCTGTGCTCCGTGTCCGGCTCCACCCCGGCGCAAAAGGTGAAGTCCGCGCTGCCAGAGGTGCAGCTGCAGGAGTTCGACACCTACGCCGCATGTGCGGAAGGCCTGAAGCAAGGCGTGGTCGACGCTACGACCACGGACGCCACCATCCTGGCAGGCTTCGCACAGCGCTACCAGAAACGCTTCAACGAGAAGTACAGCGTCATCCAGCTCAAGAAGGACGACGGCAGCTTCTGGACCAACGAGAACTACGGCATCGGCCTGCCCAAGGGCGACGACAAGGCCAAGGCCGAGGTCAACGAAGCGCTGAACGAAATGCACGATTCCGGCGAGTTCCAGAAGATCGTAGCCAAGAACCTGGGCGACAACGTGGACCTCGGCGAGAAGCCGAAGATCGGCGACCTGTCGTTCGTCGACAAGAAGTAGGAAGGAGGAACGCACTATGAACCCCGAACTATGGGCCGAAATGAATCCCGAACTGCTGCCGGCATTCTGGGTGACCGTCAAACTGACGTTCTTCTCCGCAGTCGGATCGATGATCTTTGGCATCATCCTGACCGCCATGCGCGTTAGCCCCGTGGGCATCCTGCGCAACCTGTCCGCGTGGTACATCAACATTGTTCGTAACACCCCGCTGACACTGATCATTCTGCTGGCCTCCATGGGCCTGTACTACAACCTGGGCTTGCTGCTGGCGGTGGAGAACGATTCCTTCATCGAAAAGCAGAACTTCCGCCTGGCTGTCCTGGCCTTCGTGGCCTACACCTCCTGCTTCGTGGCAGAATCCCTCCGCTCCGGCATTAACACGGTGCCCTTCGGTCAGGCCGAGGCCGCCCGCTCGCTGGGCTTAAGCTTCAGCCAGAACTTCCGGCACGTGATCTTCCCGCAGGCTCTGCGCGGCGCGATCGTGCCGTTGGGCAACACCCTGATCGCGTTGACCAAGAACACCACCATCGCCTCGGTGATCGGTGTTGCTGAAGCGTCCCTGCTGATGAAGACCTTGACGGAGGATTACGCCAGCGACATCCTGGTGATCTTCGGAATCATCGCAGTTGGATTCATTATTTTGACGCTGCCGACCGGGTTGTTCTTCGGCTGGGCAGGTAAGCGATGGGCGGTGAAGCGCTAATGAGTGCACGTGCAACTGTTCTTTATGACGCCCCAGGCCCGAAGGGCCGCAGGCTCAACTCGATCCTCACGGCGATCACGGTCGTAGTGGTCGCGGTGATCCTGGTTCTGGTGGGCATGAAGCTCAACGAAAAAGGCCAGTTCGAATCCGCAAAGTGGTCCTTCTTCCTGGAGGGCTCCACCTGGACGACCTACATCCTCCCGGGTCTGATTTCCACGATCGGCGCGGCAGTGGTCTCCATTGTGCTGGCCATGGCCATCGGTGCGCTGCTGGGCGTGGGCCGACTGTCCACCTCCGCACCGGTGCGTTGGCTCTGCGGCATCATTGTGGAGTTCTTCCGCTCCATCCCGGTGCTGGTTCTGATGCTGTTTGCCTACGCAACGTTTTCCCTGCTGCAGCTGGTGCCATCTAGCTGGCTGGGCTTCACTTCGGTGGTATTCGGCCTGACGATGTACAACGGCTCCGTGATCGCAGAGACCCTGCGTTCCGGCATTCAGTCCCTGCCCCGTGGCCAGCGTGAGGCCGCGATCGCACTGGGCCTGAGCCACCGCCAGTCCATCAACCTGATCCTGCTGCCGCAGGCAGTGGCTGCCATGCTGCCCGCGATCATCTCTCAGATGGTTATTGCGCTGAAGGATTCCGCGCTGGGTTACATGATCGGCTTCGTCGAGGTTGTTCGCTCCGGTCGCCAGCTGGGCGAGTACTACGGTGCGATGATCCCGGCCCTGCTGCTGATTGCGTTGATCATGATCCTGATCAATATGGCTCTGGCAAAGCTGGCCGAGCGTATCGAGATCCAGCTGCGTTCCGGCCGCGCGCGCCGCAACATCGTTGCCAAGGTTCCTCACCAGAAGGAGCAGGGCATCGATACGAAGGATAATGCCTACGTCGACTGGCACGCAGAGGGCCACCAGGACCTGCGCACCACCTTCGAGTAGCCCCGCGCTGGCTAGAGCTAGCCGGACTGCGCTGGCTGGCCCGCGCCCCAGGCGCGCTAGTTGTGTCGGCTAGCCCAGCGCCTCCCACAGCCGCTGGTTGAAACCATCCCAGCGCTGCTTGGCCCAGTCGCCGAAGTCCTCATCCGTGAGGACAACGGCGGCTTTTTTCGTCCCCGCACTCCGGTCGAACCACAGGAACGTTCCCGACTGGCCAAAGTGCCCCGCCACCGTGGCCGGCATTCCATCGCCCAGCCAGTGCGGCGACTTCTCGCCGTGCAGTTCAAAGCCCAGACCCCACGGGCAGGGCTTCTGCATTCCGTAGCCCGGCACCATCCCGGAAAGTTCCGGCCACTGGGGCTCCAGCGCCTCGTTGAGGGTGGAGGGGGCGATGACTGTGGGCGTCAGAAATTCAGAGCACAACAGCGCAAGAGCATCCACCGAGGCAGAAAAACCATGCCCCGCGCTGCCCTCGACCGCGACCTCGATGCCCAGGGGCGCGCACACGCCCTCGGCCACGTAATCGGCGAAGGGCATGTCGGCCTCCGCGGCGATGAAGTCGGCCAGCACCTCGTAGCCCGCCGAAGAGTAGATCCGACGGGTGCCACGCGGCTTCTCCGGAGTGCGGTCGCGGAAACCAATGCCGCTGGTGTGGGCCAGTAGCTCGCGCACGGTCGGAAGGTCGTCGAAGTCGGGGAGTAGCTCGGCGGGGACCTGCTGGTCCAGCTCGAAGGCGCCTTCCTCGACGGCCAGGAGCGTGGCGTAGGCGGTGATCAGCTTGCTTACGCTGGCCAGGGGGAATTGCGCGGCCGTGTCGCCGAAGGTAGCGGTGCGGGCGCCGGAGCCGCCATCCCACAGTGCCGCCGCGGCCACGTTGTTTACGGGCCAGTCGCGCAGTTCGGCGAGTACGTCCTCTACTGCGCTGCCTGCTGCAGCGCCGCCTGACTCAGCGCTGCCTGACTCAGCGCCGCTCACTTGTCCACCAGGCCGACCAGCTCGTCGATGGTCTTCACCCGGTTGATGTCTTCGTCCGGCACCTCCACGCCGAACTCCTCTTCCAGGCGCACGGCGATGTCCATCAGGGATAGCGAGTCAATGTTTAGGTCGTCGCCCAGGCGCTTGGAACCCTCCAGCTCCTCGCGCTCGATGCCCGTCGCGTCTTCCACGATGTCCAGCACGATCGCGCGCTTGTCCTTCTCGCCGGTCGCGTTGGCTGCACCAGCCTTGTCGGCTTTATCGACCTTGTCGGCAGCGCCAGCAGTATCCGCAGCGCCGTCCTTCTTCAGCTTCTTCGACAGCGCCGCCGCCAGCTGGTTGTTCTGTTCCGCCATGTTCGTCCCTTCTCCTGCCACTCCTCAAGACCCGCGCACGCCGGGCGCTAAGCTATAAGCCTTGTGGCTAAAGCTCCAGCGCAACCCCTCGCCGCGCGGCCATTTGTACACTCATCCTAACAATCTTCCGAAGGCTCCACCCATGCGTCCCATTACCGCCGTCCGCAACCTCGCCAGCATTGTGTTGCGAGACCCTCCCGCCGTCCCGGGCTTGCCGCGCGCACGGTGGATCCATCGCCTGACCATGGATGACGGCGCGAAGGTCGCGGTCCATGAGGTGCGTTCTTACTCTTTTTCTTTTGAGGACGCCCCCTCCTCCGCCCCCACCACCGTCATCCTCGTGCACGGATTCAACCTGACGGCGGCCTCCTGGTTCTTCCAACTGGATGCATTGCGTGAGCAGCCGAACCTGCGCATCCTGCTGCCGGACTTGCGCGGCCACGGCGCCAGCGAGGACGCACCTGGACTGGATATTGAACGCACCGCCATCGACTTAGGCGCGACTATCCGCGAACTCGCGCCGACCGGCCGGGTGATCCTGGCGGGCCACTCAATGGGCGCGATGACGGTGCTGGGCGGGCTGCGCCACCTGGAAAAGGCCGATCTTCAGCGGGTCGGCGGCATTGCGTTGATTAACGGCGCGATCGATACTTTCGCCTCCGCGGGAGTCACCCGGATCCTGCATTCGCCTCTGGTACGCGCGACCCGCTGGCTGGGAGCCAAGAGCCCCAGCCAGTTGGAATGGGCAAAGGCGCTGGTGGAGTGGGCCATCAAGCCCGTCATCGCCGCCTTCATTTACCACGGCTCGCTGGACGAGGGGAAGTCCGACGACTTCGACGTCCTCAGCTTCCACGCCAATGAGATCGCCGGAACCTCCATGCGCACCCTGCTGGGATACCTAGACGATCTGACCGAGCACGACGAGCTCGCCACCGCCGACCTTCTGGCCGACATCCCCGGCGAGATTCTGGTCGGCGCCATGGACGACGTCACCCCGCCCAGCCAAAGCCAGCGCATCCACGAGCTCTGGCCACGCGCCGACTTCCACGAGTACCCGGAATCCGGGCACATGCTGCCCGTCGAGCGCCCGGAGGACGTCAACCGGGCGCTGCTGAACCTACTGGGCTAGTCGCCCGCTGTGCGCGCGACTAGTTCGTCGCGGTCGGGTCGTCGATCTGGAAGCGTTGGGCGGCCTCGGCTGCCACAGAGCGCTCGATCTTGCCCTCGCGTGCCAGGCCCAGCAGCACGCCCACCACGATGGATTCCGCGTCGATGTTGAAGTACCGGCGCGCCGCCTCGCGAGTATCCGCAAAGCCGAAGCCATCGGCACCCAGCACCACGTACTCGCCCGGCACCCACTTGCGCACCTGCTCGGACACGGTGGTGGCGTAGTCGCTGACCGCTACGAACGGGCCTTCCGCAGCCTCCAGCTGCTGGGTGATGAACGGCGTGCGGGGCTCCGCCGACGGGTCGCGCAGCTGCTCCAGTTCCACGGCCTGGCCGTCGCGGGCCAGCTCGTTCCAGCTGGTCACAGAGAACACGTTCGCGTCGACGTCGAACTCCTTCAGCAGTTCCTTCGCCTTCAACGCTGCCGTCATGGCCACGCCAGAGGCCAGAATATTGGCCTGCAACTCCGCTGAGCCCGAGGCGGCGTCATAAAGGTAAATGCCCTTGTGTAGCCCCTCAACGTCGAGGTTCTCTGGCTCCGCCGGCTGGTGGATCGGCTCATTGTAGGCCGTGATGTAGTAGATCACGTCCTCGCCGCGGCCATTGTTGCTGTTCTCGCCGTACATGCGCTCGATGCCACGGTGCACGATGTGGGCGATCTCGTAGCCGAACGCCGGGTCGTAGGTCACCACGGCAGGGTTTGTGGACGCCAACACGGGGGAGTTGCCGTCCATGTGCTGCAAGCCCTCGCCTGTCAGCGTGGTACGGCCCGCGGTGGCTCCGATCAGGAATCCGCGAGCCATCTGGTCGCCCGCCGCCCAGATTTCGTCACCCACGCGCTGGAAGCCGAACATGGAGTAGAAGATGTACAGCGGGATCATGGGCTCGCCGTGGGTGGCGTAGCTGGTGCCCGCGGCGATGAAGGAAGCCATGGAACCGGCCTCCGAGATGCCCTCGTGCAGGATGTGGCCGTCGGTGGCCTCGCGGTAGGACAGCATCAGGTCGTGGTCCACCGGCGTGTAGTTCTGGCCGTGCGGGTTGTAGATCTTCAGCGTCGGGAACCAGGAATCCATGCCGAAAGTGCGCGCCTCGTCCGGGACGATGGGCACGATGCGCTTTTTCAACTCGTCGTCGCGCATGAGGTCCTTGAACACGCGGACCAGCGCCATTGTGGTGGCGACCTCCTGCTTGCCGGAGCCCTTGCGGGCGAGTTTGGCGATGGACAGGTCGGGCATCGTCAGTGGGGTGAACTTCTCGCGGCGCTCCGGCAGGAAGCCACCAAGTTCCTTGCGGCGGTTCAGCATGTACTGAATTTCCTCCGCGTCCTTGCCGGGGTGGAAGTACGGCGGCAGGTACGGGTCCTTCTCCAGCTCCTCGTCGGAGATCGGGATGTCCTGCTTATCGCGGAAGAGCTTCAGATCGTCCAGCGTGAGCTTCTTCATCTGGTGGGTAGCGTTGCGGCCCTCGAAGTTGTGGCCCAGGCCGTAGCCCTTGATGGTGTGCGCCAGGATGACGGTCGGCTGGTCCTTGGTCTCCAGGGCGCGCTTGTAGGCGGCGTAGATCTTGCGGTAGTCGTGGCCGCCGCGGCGCAGGTGCCAGATCTCCTCGTCCGTCATGTCCTCGACCAGCTTGGCGGTGCGCGGGTCCTTGTTGAAGAAGTACTCGCGGACGTAGGCGCCGTCGTTGGCCTTGAAGGTCTGGAAGTCGCCGTCCGGGGTGGTGTTCATGGCATGAACCAAGGCGCCTTCTTCGTCGCGGGCGAAAAGCTCGTCCCACTCGCGGCCCCAGACGACCTTGATGACGTTCCAGCCGGCGCCGCGGAAGAAGCTTTCCAGCTCCTGGATGATCTTCGTGTTACCGCGGACCGGGCCGTCCAGACGCTGCAGGTTGCAGTTGATGACGAAGGTCAGGTTGTCCAAGTTGTTCAGCGCGGCGGTCTGGATCAGTCCGCGGGATTCCGGCTCGTCCATCTCACCGTCGCCGAGGAACGCCCAGACATGCTGTTCGGAGGTGTCCTTGATGCCGCGGTCGTGCAGGTAGCGGTTGAAGCGTGCCTGGTAGATGGCATCCATCGGACCCAAGCCCATGGAGACGGTCGGGAATTCCCAGAACTCCGGCATACCGTGCGGGTGCGGGTAGGAAGGCAGGCCGTGGCCGGGCTTGGAGGCCTCCTGGCGGAAGGCATCCAGGTCTTCCTCGCTGAGGCGGCCTTCCAGGAAAGCGCGGGCGTACATGCCGGGGGAGGCGTGGCCCTGGAAGAAGATCTGGTCACCGCCGCCCGGGTGATCCTTGCCACGGAAGAAGTGGTTCAGACCGACCTCGTAGAGAGGTGCGGCGCCGGCGTAGGTGGAGATATGGCCACCCACGCCGATGCCGGGGCGCTGGGCGCGGTGCACCATGATGGCCGCGTTCCAACGGATCCAGCGGCGGTAGCGCTTTTCGATTTCCTCGTCACCGGGGAAGTCGGGTTCCTGGGTAGTGGGGATGGTGTTGACGTAGTCGGTGGATAGCAGCGGCGGGAGGGGAACTCGCTTGGCGGTGGCGCGCTCTAGCAGGCGCAGCATCAGGTAGCGGCCACGATCCGGGCCTGCGGTTTCCAGCAACCCGTCGAGGGATTCCATCCATTCTTGGGTCTCCTCCGGGTCGGAATCGGCCAGGTAAGAGGCCACCCCATCGCGAATGAGAGCGAAGTTGCTGGCATCGGTTGGGATGTTGTTTTCTTCAGCTGAAGCGGACACTTGTTAGTCCTCCTATGATCCACGTGTTCCGGGGGTTCAGGGTGAGCCCCTGCTCTTGTTCCCACAGTACTTGCCACAGTACGTCAAAGTCGGGTTAGAAAACCTCCGCTGGTGGGCCGATTGTGTTAGGTTCAAAAATGTAGTTTTTTAACCACACCAGCTGCGGTAACTGCAAAGTTGTGCAAGTGTATGTGCAACCGCACAGTGCATAGGCGCGATGTGATTGCGTGATGGGATTGCGCGGTGTACATGCGTGATGTGAGTGCGCGGTGCACGTGCGCGGTGCGATTGCGATGGTTGTATGGCTAGGCAGTGTGCGTGGCTGGAACGCCCGGTTAGTTCGCGTGGCAGATCTGTACGGCAGGAATGTGCGGCAGATTTGCATGGCGGATTTGTATGCCGGGTTGGACGATTAGGAAAGGTACGTAATAACAGTGGCAATGGCCCCCGGTTCGGCTCAGAGCTCTGCAGGCTCCGCTGGCGGTGCACAAGGCAAGGATGCGAAGGGCGCGAAGGGCGCGTCTGATTGGGCGGACCTGCTCAGCATCGAGTCCGACTACCTGATCCAGGAAATCGGCTGGGACGAAGACTGCGACAGCAGCATCAGCGAAGCCCTGGAAGATGCCATTGGCGACGCACTGTTGGACATCGATACCGACGAGGTCGTCGATGTGGTGCTTTTGTGGTGGCGCGACGAAGACGGCGACCTGGTCGACGGCCTGGTCGACGCAACGCGCAGCCTGGGGGAGGACGGCCGCATCTGGCTGCTGACCCCCGCAAAGTTGGACGCCGGCCGCGTCGAGCCAGGCGTGATCGCAGAGTCCGCCCAACTGGCGGGACTGGTGCAGACCAAGTCGGAGCGCCTCGGCGACTGGCAGGGAGCCTGCCTCGTTTCCTCCGGAGCCAAGCGCTAGCTTCAACCCGATGCTGCCGTTAGCGAAGTCGCGGTCGCTGCCGCAGTCGCAGACGCTGCCGTTGGTGCGGATGCTTCTCGGGCCGGGCGCTACCTGCGGTTTCGTTATTTTGCGGGTGGACGTGCTAGAGTCATTAACGCTTCAAACGAAGCCACAGTTTCTTTCTTAGAAACAGCACGCGCCTTTAGCTCAGCTGGAAGAGCAGCTGGTTTACACCCAGCAGGTCGGCGGTTCGAACCCGTCAGGGCGCACCAAGATTTTTCACTGCCCCGCGGCCACCTCGGTCGCGGGGCTGTTGCGTTCCGCCCGCACTGCACGCGCACCCGCCCGCACTGCACGCGCGCCCTCCCGCGCCACATTTGGCCTCCCCGCTGGCTGGGGCAATAATGGATCACATGACACCCTCGAAGCGCAGCGGCTGGCGAAGTCTCCTCACCCCCGGATGGATCATCACTGCCATCCTGGTCATCGCCTTCACCTACACCGCATTCAGCTTCCTGGCTCCATGGCAGCTCGGCAAGAACAAGGATAAAAACGCCTTTAACCAGCGCCTCGAACAATCCCTCCAGGTCGACCCCGCCCCGATCACCGATGTGATTCCGGGCGACGGGGGATCGGTGGGCGTCGATAAAGAATGGACCAGAGTCGCACTACAGGGCCATTTCCTGCCCGATAAAGAGGTGCTGCTGCGTAACCGTCCGGTCGAATCGGCTCACTCTTATCAATCATTGACGCCCTTTCGCCTCGACGGCGGCCAGACCGTCTTGGTGCATCGCGGGTGGGTTGCCGTGGAAGGTGACGGGGCTGCGCCTAAGTTGAAGCGTGCGCCGGGTGGTGACGTGAAGGTGACCGGGTTTATCCGGATGAGCGAGGCTGTGCCGTCTGCGAAGCCGTCGCAATCTCAGGGATACACGCAGGTCACGGGCATGTCGACGAAGCAGATTTCCGACGCGACGGGCGAGGATCTGGCGGCGGACTATGTGCAGCTGGACTCGGAGAGTGTGGACCGGCTGAACGGTATGGCCGGTGGCGGTGGCGATGGTGCTGGTGGTGGCGGTGGCGACAGTGCTGGTGCTGGTGGTGCCGGTGGTGGTGACAGTGCCGACGGCGGTGATGCTGAAGTCCTGGATCTGCAGGCGCTGCCTCTGCCGCACTTGGATGGTGGCACGAACTTGTCCTACGGAATCCAGTGGATTGCGTTTGGCATTCTGGCTCCGGCGGGTCTGGGCTGGTTCGTGTATGCGGAGATGCGCGAGCGTCGACGCGAGCGTGAGGAAAGCGCCGAGGTGGCCCGCCTAAACGCCCAGGTCGCCGACGGTGCTGACGGCGGTTCTGCCGGAGACGCTGAAGGTGCCTCTGCTGTTGCGGACAAGTCTGGCGACGCGGACAAGTCTGCTGTTGCGGACACGTCTGCTGGTAATTCTGCTGGTGCGGCCGATGTCAAATCTGCTGGTTCCGCCGATGCCAAATCCGAGCCAAGCAAGAGGGAAACGTCTCCGAACAGGGATAATGCTACCTCCGGCAAGGAATCTCGCAAGCGGTCTGACCTTACCGACCGCTATGGAGGTACCCGCTCCCGCTTTGAGGAACGCCGCGCCGAAAAGCGTGGCAAGGAGCGCTTCTAGTCTCCGCAAGCTATCCGCCCAGCCCGCGAGATGTCGTTAGAACGGGAATTAGCCGGGGCAGCTAGGAGCGAATGTCGTTAGAACGGGAATTAGGAAGCGCGGGCGCAGAGCTTTGGTTTTCTGCAACGCGCTGACCAGCTCTTTTGCGTTGTTGATAATGGTGGTCTGTAACGGATTCCCGTTCTAGCGACATTTGGCCTTCCGGGGTGGTCGAGGATTCCCGTTCTAGCGACATTTGGCCATCTGGAGTGGCCGAGGATTCCCGTTCTAATGACATTTGGCCTTCCGGGGAGTCCGGGTGCGCGAATTAGCAATGTTCGCGAATGCGGGAGGAGGGGGGGTAAGTGTCGGAAAAGTTGCAATAGAGCGCCGCGGTGGGTTTGCGAAGAATGAGCAAAACGCTCTGACCTGCATGTTTGTACTAGTGAAAATTTGTTGCAGTAACAAATTGCAAGTTTTCCGACATTTAGGCGGTGAACAGGGCCGCTAGCGCCCCAGCTTCTCCTGCACATACGCCACAATCCCCGGCACGGCGGCCTCGATTTGCTGCCCGACCTCGGTAAAGTCCGAACGGCTGCCATAATAAGGGTCGGCGACTTCGGCACCGGCGGGGGAGTTGGCGTCAAAACTACGGAACAAGCGAATGCGCCCCGGATCGACACCCGCACTGCGCAACCCGCGCACATGCCCGTCGTCCATCGCGAGGAAAAGGTCGGCGCCCATATGCTCAGAGCCAAGCTGTGCCGCGCGGTGCGCTGTGCCGTCGTAGCCTAGTGACGCCAACTCGTCCACCGCCCGACCATCAGCGCCGTCGCCGATGTGCCAGCCGCCGAGTCCGCAGGAGTTCAGGGTCACGGGCGCGTCGGCGGAACCAGCGGTTTCAGCTGCCGGGGAGGGGCCAGGCTCAGGCGAGGGACCAGACTCAAGGGAGGTGCCAGACTCAGGGGAGTGACTGGTGGCGATGCCGGCATCTTCGAGGCCGGCGCGCAGGATGACCTCGCCCATCGGGGAGCGGCAGATGTTGCCCGTGCATACGACAGTGATGTGCATTGTTTTCCTTTCCGTTTCTCGCCGATTCGGCTAGCTCTCGTTGGCCCAGCGCTGCACCAGAGCGTCCAGTTCCTCGGGAGTGTTCACGGTGTAGGCGGCCTTGGCGCGCTCCTCCGCAGAGCCATAACCCCAGCCCACCAGCACGGTGGGGATGCCGGACTGCGCGGCGCCCTCCACGTCGTGGATGCGGTCGCCGATCAGCAGCATCTTCGTCGGGTCGAGGGCCCGCAGGCCTTCCTCGGCGCTCATGTGCGCCAGCACTTCGCGCACCTCGGGGGCCTCTTTCAGCTGCTCCAGCGCATATTCGATGACGGCGGCCTTGGACCGGCGCGTGCCGTCCTCCTGGGCGGCGCCGAGAACCGCGAAGTACTTCAGCATGTCGTGTTCGCGCAGGATCCGCTCCGCCGAGACCTCGGATTTCGACGTCGCCGTCGACAGCACAATGCCTTCGCCGGACCATTTTTCCAGCAGGTCGCGCATGCCCGGGAATGGGGTGGCTTCCTGCCAGCGGCCGTTCTCTTGGTCCGACAGGTACGTGTCGAAGACCTTCTGCAGCAGCTCGCCTTCCAGCCCGATGTCCCGCAGAGTCTCGACCATCGGCGGTCCGGGGATCTGCCGCACGCGCTCCTCGGGAGGAACCGGCACCCCGTGTGCCTCCAGTGCTTCTACAAAGCTGGCGCGGATGCCGGGGTAGCTATCCATCAGCGTTCCGTCTACGTCTACAAGCAGAATTGGTAAATCTCGCACTCCTCCAGTCTGTCAGATCTGGCTAGGCTGGGTGAAGCATGCAGACAGCAGTGCCAGCAGCATTTAGTGCCAGCAGCACAAAGCAGTACCCCAGGAGAATCCGTGCCAGAGTCATCTACCAAACCCGCCGCGCTCGAAACCGCCGCGACCGAAACCGCCGCGACCTCCGCCGCCAACACCACCGTCGCTGACGTCGTCGCCGCCTTGGAGGCCGCCTACCCGCCCTACCTCGCCGAATCCTGGGATGCAGTCGGCCTGATCTGCGGCGACCCCGCCGAGCCCGCCGACAAGGTCGCCTTCGCCCTGGACTGCACCGATGCCGTCGTGGACGCCGCCATCGCCCAGGGCGCGCAGATGCTCGTGGTCCACCACCCGCTGCTGCTCCGCGGCGTCACCGCGGTGCCCGCCAATTCCCCGAAGGGCCGCATCGTCCACAAGCTCATCCGCCACGGCATCGCTCTGTTCGCCGCGCACACGAACGCCGATTCCGCCCGCCCTGGCGTGAACGATCGCCTTGCCGAACTCCTCGGCATCACCCCGGGCGCAGCATTGCGGCCGATCCCTTCCGGCACCGATAAGTGGGGCTTCACCGTTCCTCTTAATGACGCCCCCACAGTGAAATCCGCCATCTTTTCCGCAGGCGGCGGCGCGCAGGGTGACTATGAACAGGCCTGCTTTGAGTTCTCCGTCACCGGGCAGTTCCTGCCTACGGAAGGCGCGAATCCGCACCTCGGCGCGGTGGGGGAGGTCGAGACGGTCGAGGAGGTCCGCATTGAATTCGTAGCCCCCGCCGCGAAGCGGGAAGCCATCCGTGCGGCCTTGATTAAGGCACACCCTTACGAGGAGCCGGCCTACGACTGCGTGGAAACCTCCCTGCCCACGCCCGCCGATCAGCAGCTGGGCATCGGGCGCGTCGGCGAGCTGGATACCCCTATGACTCTGCGGGAGTTCACCGCCCGCGTGGCCGAGCGCCTACCCCGCACCGAATGGGGCGTACGCGCAGCCGGAGACCCGGACACCATGATCCGCACCGTCGCCGTCGCCAGCGGCGCCGGCGACAGCTTCCTGGGCCAAGTCGCAAAAATGAATGTGGACTGCTTCGTCACCTCCGACTTGCGCCACCACCCGGTGGATGAACACCTACGCATGGGCGGATGCCCGGTCATCGATACCGCCCACTGGGCCAGCGAGTTTCCGTGGTGTTTCCAGGCGGAGGGCGTCATTAAGAAAGCGACGAAGGCACAGACCACAGTGATCGACGTGCGCACCGATCCGTGGACCGTGCACGAACAATAGGAGGGTTACTGCGATGCGCTGGACGAGCGAGGACCGACACACACTGGCAGACCTGGCGCGCGACCAGGAGGAGCTGGGGATCGCACAGGCGCGGCTGGATTCTCTGCCTGAACAGGCGGCGCTGGAGGAGCTGCTGGCGAAGAAGCGGGCGGAGCAGCGTAAAAATGTGCTGAATAAGGCGCAGGTCAGGAGTGACCAGGCGACGGTGCAGCGCCTCCGCCAGGACGTGGCGAAGTTGAAGGAGCGCGAGCGCGCCAACGTGGCGGGGCTCAGCGCGCAGACCGACCCCGAGCGGCGGCGGGATCTAAAGCACGACCTGCGCAGTACTCGCGACCGCTTGCGGGAGATGGAACAGCGGCTGGAACGCTCCGCGAAGGTGCAGTCGCTGTTTAGCGGAGCCAACACTGCTGCCGAGCAGGCCGATAGCCAGACGCACGCGAAGATCGACGCGGACATCGCCGCCGCGCGGACCGACGTAGAGCGGGCGACCAGTGCGCTGCAGGCGGATATCTCTGCGATCCAGGCGCGGCTAGCTCAGCGGCGAACAGCGCTAGAGGACACGAACCCTGGCCTTCTACAGGCCTACGACCAGCAGATGTCCGAGCATGGCGTGGGGGCCGCAGAGCTGCAAGGGCGGACGTGCCAGGCGTGCTTCATGGAGCTCGACCCACTGTCGATGAAGGAGCTCGACGCGCTGGCCGACAGTGGTAGCGGGGAAGTGCCGCGGTGCCCTGAATGTAATGTCCTGCTGCTGCGATAAAGTGGCGTGAAGATCGCGCACGGCGGCGCGAGGTTGTGCAAGACGGCAGACGATGGTTTTCGGTAGACGAGGGTGATGAATGATGCGCTTAGACGTGGAATGCGACGGAGGATCCCGCGGTAATCCGGGCATCGCTGGCTGTGGCAGCTCGGTTCTGGATGGCGACCAGGAAGTCGCCGCACGCTGGGAGTTCATCGCCAAGGCCACCAACAACGTGGCCGAGTACCAGGGGCTCATCAACGCCCTGGAGCTGGCCATCGAAGTCGCGAAAATGCGCGGTGCCGCGCCGTCCGAGCTGGAGATCCAGGTGCGCATGGATTCCAAACTCGTCGTCGAGCAGATGAGCGGCCGTTGGAAGATCAAGCACCCCGACATGAAGCCCCTGGCCGCGCGGGTGAAGGAGCTGGAAGCGACCCTCGCCGCCGTCACCTATAACTGGGTGCCGCGCGCGCAGAACAAGCGCGCCGACGAGCTGGCCAACCGCGCCATGGATGACAAGGTTGGGGGTCGCTGGTTTGATGACGCCCTCTCGTTCCAACCTGCCGCCGATTCAGCGAGCGCTGGCGCGGGGGCCGGGGCAGAGTCTGCGGAGGTTGCCACGGCGCAGGCGACGCCAGCTGTTCCGGCGCAGACGGCTCCTGCTGCACCGAAGGGGACGGCACCGGCTCCGGCGCAGGAGGCCGCAAGCTCGCCGGAATGGCACCCCGGCGGGAAGCCGACGCGCCTGTGGGTGCTACGTCACGGACAGACGGAGATGAGTGTTCAGCGGCAGTTCTCCGGACTCTCCGACCCGGAGCTGACCGCGCACGGACAAGAGCAGGCCAAGCGGGCTGCAGCGTACGTGGCAGGGCAGCTTGCTGGCTCAAGTGGTAGCGCTGGCGCGGTGGCTATCTACAGCTCCCCGCTGAAGCGCACCCGCCAGACCGCGGAAGCCGTGGCCGAGGCACTTGCGAACGCCGGCGGGGCTGGTGGCTCCAGTGACGCTGGCAACGCAACTGGCACCGCAGGCGGCGCTGCAGATAAGTCCCGCGTCCACACCACCGAGGCCCTCATTGAGATGAACTTCGGCGACTGGGAAGGCCGCACCTTTGCCGAGGTCATGGACGAATTCCCCCTCGAGCACGACGCCTGCCTCTGGGACAGCTCCGCCGCCCCCAGTGGAGGCGAAAGCCCCGATGACGTGCTCGCCCGCGTCCGCCCCTTCTTCCGCGACGTAGCCCGCAACCACCCGGGCGAGGACGTCGTGCTGGTCAGCCACGTCACCCCCATCAAATCCATCCTGCGCCACGCGCTGTGCGCAAGCGGTGCCATCTACCGCACACTGCACCTGGACCTGGCGGGGCTTTCCGTCATCGAGATCTTCGGTGCCGATGGGGCGGTCCGCGGGGGAGAAGTGGGCGTCCAGAATAAAGACAGTGCAGTAGTGCGACGGGTGAACGATACGCACTTCCTGGATACAGAAACGGTGCGCTAGAGTTAACCCTTGTCGAGACGGCCGGGCGATCGCGGCGCGCGGAACCACCCTGCACACGGGGCAGGCCGGGCGCGGAGGAAAGTCCGGACTCCACAGGGCAACGGTGGTTGCTAACAGCAACCCGGGGCGACCCGCGGGAACAGTGCCACAGAAAACAAACCGCCCGCCACAGGCGGGTAAGGGTGAAAAGGTGCGGTAAGAGCGCACCAGCGCCCCAGGTGACTGGGGTGGCTAGGTAAACCCCACCGGGAGCAAGGTCAAGGTGCCCGCACGCGCGCTATCCCAGATAGTGCAGACGTGCGGCGTAGCTCTAGGGCTGCCCGCCCAACAATGAGCAGGTAGGCCGCTTGAAGCCATCAGCAATGGTGCGCTCAGATGGATGATCGCCTCGTCCCACGCTGTCCTCGCGTGCCATAGGTGCTGCGGGGCGGGCGGGGGATAGGACAGAATCCGGCTCACAGGTCGTCTCGACGCAAAAATCTTTTGGGGTGGGGCTGGGGCGGGGCGTTGGGCTGCCGCGGGCAGGGCGGTTGTGCCACTCTTGAAGGCATGAAACTTTTCGCCGCCGAGCTGAACTTCCGCACCATCGCCGAGGAGTTCGAACTGCCGGAACACTTCCCGGAGGATGTCCACGCCGAGGCGCTGCACGCCACCGACCGGTATGCGGATCAGCGCCGCGACCTGCTGGATGTTCCCTTTGTGACGATCGACCCGGCCGGTTCGATGGACCTGGATCAGGCAGTGAACATCCAGGACGCAGACGGGGCTGGAGGGGTTGGCGCGGCTGGCGGGGCTGGCGGCGGCGCGGACCCGGCTGGCGGCGCGGCCCGGTGGCGCGTGCGCTACGCCATCGCGGACGTTGCGGCGTTTGTCGACCCGGCCGGGGCTCTGATGGCGGAGTCCCTGCAGCGCGGCCAGACTATGTACCTGCCCGACGAGCCGACCCGTCTGCACCCCGCGGAGCTGTCCGAGGGCAGTGCCTCGCTGCTGCCGGACCAGACCCGCCCCGCCGTGGTGTGGGATATTCTGCTGCGTGCCGACGGTGAGGTCGCGGAGTGCACCGTCTACCGCGCACTGATCCGCTCCGTGAAGCGCTTCGATTACACCGAGGTTGAGGCCGACATGAAGCGTGGCACTCTTCACCCCGCCATCGCGCAGCTGCCGGAGGTTGGCCGGGCGCGCCAGTCCTCTGACCTGCGTCGAAAGGCCATCAACCTGCGATTACCTTCGATTTCCGTGGAGCGCACCGAAAGCGACGACGGCACCGAGCGCTACGTCCTGGACATCGACGAGCGTCTGGAGATGAACGACTTCAACTCCGAGCTTTCCCTTCTGGCGGGTATGTGCGCCGGCGAGATGATGGTTCGCGCCGGAGTCGGCATCCTGCGCACCCTGCCTCCCGCCGGAGACAAGGAAATCGCCGCGTTCGACAATGGTGCGCGCGCGTTGGGCTTTGATCGCTCCGGTCGTTCGATCGGGGAATTGCTCGCTGATATTGACGCCTCCACGCCGCGCGGCATGGCACTCATGCGTGACGCGCAGACTCTTCTGCGCGGGGCGGGGTACCAGCACTTCGGCCTGGTCAACGGGAATGCTGAGGCGGACGCGGAGCCAGCTGGCGCCGACGGCGCGGGCAGCGCGGGCAGTGCGGGCGAGGCTGCCGACGCGGAGCCCAGTATCCACGCCGGCATCGGTGGCCACTACGCGCACGTCACCGCTCCACTGCGCCGGCTGGTGGACCGCTTCGCCACGGAGGTTTGCCTGGCGATCGCGAACTCCCAGCCCATCCCGGAGTGGGTCACCGCTAACGTAGACCAGGTGCTCAGCACGATGAAGTCCAGTGGCCAGACGGCTAGCGCCGTCGACCGTGCCTGCCTGAACCTCACCGAGGCAGTCGTTCTGCAACCGTGGGTCGGCCAGAACTTCAACGCCACCGTCCTGCATAGCGACGGCGCAGACAAAGCAAAAATCCTGGTCGAACAGCCGCCCATCTTGACGACTTGTGTTGGCGGCCCGGACGAGGCGTCAACAGTAAAAGTAACCCTGGTCATCGCCGAACCCACAGCGCGAAAGGTGCGTTTCGCCTGGCCAGCGGATTAGCGCGGGGGCTGTCCGGTGCGTGTGGTACACATAGGCATATGAGCGAAAACGATGCGCAGAAGTGGTACTACGACACGAAGACTGGGCAGGTCAGCCAGGGTAAGGAAGGCGCCTGGGAAAACCGCATGGGGCCCTACGACTCGCGCGAGGAGGCCCAGTCGGCTATCGAGACCGCGCAGCGGCGCGCCAAGGAAGCCGAGGAGTACGACGTGGAAGAGAATGACGACTAAGGATTCGGACGGCGCGGGTTCGAGCGCTGGCGGCGCGGGCGCGGGCTCGAGCGGCTCGGGAAGCACAGGCGCGGGCGAGCGCTCGTGCACTGGCGGCGCGGACGAGCGCTCGTGGCTGGCGCGCACGCTACTGCCCGAAGGGGAGGAGCCCGACCCGCGCTTCACCCTCGCCAACGAGCGGACCTTCCTGGCCTGGATCCGCACTAGCCTGGCGTTTCTTGCCGGTGGCGTAGCTTTGGAAGCGTTCCGTTCTCCGAGCGTCCCCGAGCACCTGTGGAGCGGCGCAGCTGTGTTGGTGCTGCTCGTCGGCATGCTGATCGGGCTGGGTGCGGCGGTGCGCTGGCTTCGCGTGGAACGTGCCATGCGCACCGGGAAGGCTTTGCCTGTGCCCGCGATCGTGCCCTTCTTGGCGGGCGTGGCCGTGGTCGCCTGCGCCGTGGCGCTGGGGTTTGTGATCTTCGGCGACTTCGGGATGGAGCTGTAAGTGACGCGCCCGCACTCTGACCTGGGGCTTCAGCCGGAGCGCACCAGCCTGTCGTGGCAGCGCACCCTGCTGGCGCTGCTGGTCGTCAGCGCCCTGCTGTTCCGCTGGATCGGCCGCTACGGAGTGGTCGTCCTGCCCGCGGCCGGGGTGTTGATGCTGCTCGCGGCGCTAATTCTGCTGACCCAACGCCGCCGCTACCTACGCTTCAGCGCCGGTCTGCGCGCCGAACGCCTCACCGCAAACGTCGGCTCGGTCGTCGCGGTCACTGCGGCTGTCTTGATCTGCGGCTTTGTCGCTGCCATCTTCGTTATTCTGGACGCCATCTAACCCCAACCGCCCAGTATTGTTGTACTGTCCTAAGTGTTGATCAAACGCGCAGTTCAAGGCAGGTCACTATGTGCAGGCGTAATAAAGGGGCAAAAAGCGTGTGGACGTGAATGTTTTCTATCGGACTTTTGACGTCTCTGATGTTGCCCCAGGGGCTAATGTCTTAGATCTCATCTTTCACGGGTTGATCCTCTTTACTGTTCTGTCCAGCATTATGGCCTGGGCGGCAATCATAATTTTGATTTCCAGATCGATTTGGAGAAAAAAGAACCCCGGCAGGCAAACCCGTATGTGGTCAGTTATCTTTGCTCTGTCCTTTGCGATATACGTGATTTCTGTTCCGTTGTCCTTCAAATTAGTGCTGTTCCCGGGTGGAATATCATCCAAAATCTACGCGCTGGATAAATATGGGAATGGGAGGGCGGTTCCCATGGTGTCGGAAGATTCCCCAATGAACACTGTGAGAATGGATCACACCAAGAAGACATTTTTGGAGAAGTACCATCGAGAGATCCAAGACGCTTTGTCTAGTGACCCAGAGTTAATGCAGTATGACCTTGTGGGATGTAGGGATCAAGGGGATGACAAGCATGAGAAGTCAATCCTCTGCGGCGGCTATCTGGATTCCGGTGTTCATGCTGTTAAGGGAGGGAAAGAGTTTAGTTTAAATCCCCATTTTCATTTTGGGGAGAGGCCAGAATATATTCGAGAAAGTGTAGGGATGGATTTAGAAAACTCGCCTGGCGGCGGCATGCCGGTTCGGCTTAAGATTTACATTTCTGGGCGAAGCTAGTGGTGGCTGGCGGCGGCTGACGGTGGCTGGCGGTGTTTGTTGGCGGCTGATGATGCTGGGCGGTGGCGCGTGGGCGTGGTGACCGGCGGTGGCTGGCGCGCTAAATGTCGTTAAAGTGGTAAAACTTTATTGGCAACAATTGCGATTACCGCAAAACTGCAGGTCAGAGCAGTTTTAGTTTCTGGAAAGATTTTTTCGGGAAGACGAATTCCCACTTTAACGACATTTAGCGTTTTGGGAAGGGGCGCCAGCCCAGTCCAGCAGGCCTAGAAGCAGTGCTCCGCCGCCGGGAACTCGCCCGTAGCGACCTCCCGCTTGTAGGCCGCCGCGGCGGCAGTCATATCCGCGCCCACCGAAGCCCACTGCTTAGCGAAGCGCGGACGGTGCCCACCGGCCGGGAAGGCAGCCATGTCGTGCCACACCAGAACCTGCCCATCACAGTCCGGACCTGCGCCGATGCCAATCGTCGGGATGGCCAGCTCCTTAGTTACCGAAGCAGCCACGTCCGCGGGCACCATCTCCAGCACCACCATGTCGGCACCGGCTTCCTGCACGGCGCGGGCGTCGGCCAGCAGTTGCTCGGCCCCAGCCCCGCGGCCCTGCACTTTGAAACCTCCCAGCTGGTTGACGGACTGTGGAGTAAAGCCGATGTGTGCGCACACGGAGATACCGGCGTCCGTAATAGCGCGAATGCGATCCGCCATCCGCACCCCGCCTTCGATCTTCACCGCGTGGGCGCCCGTGCGATGCAGCATCTCGGTGGCGGCCTTCACGGCCTGCTCGTCCGAGGCCTCATAGGTGCCGAAGGGCAGGTCAGCGACCACAACGGCATTGCCAGCCCCGCGGACGACGGCGGCGACCAGGTAGACCATTTCGTCCATGCTGATGCGCTGGGTGGCGTCGTAACCAAAGACCACATTCGCGGCAGAATCGCCGACCAGCATGATCTCCACCCCGGCCTCGGCGAAGGCGACGGCGGTGGAGTAGTCGTAGGCGGTCAGCATCGCGAACGGCTCGCCGGATCCTTTGCGCGCCTTCAGGTCGGCGATGCGCACCTTCTTGGTGGGGACCAGGTAGCCGGTGGGGGTGGAGCCCGATGTTCCAGATGTTGCAGTCATGCTGTTCATTCTAAGTGACGCCCCCAGCACCAACGAGCCGGCCACCGGCGAAGGCCAGGAAAGGGGGCGCGGCGAAGAGGGAAGCTCTTACAATGGGTTCTATGAATCGCCAACAGGAATATGTTCTGCGCACGCTGGAAGAACGCGAGATCCGCTTCGTCCGCCTTTGGTTTACGGATATCCAGGGGTACCTCAAGTCCGTGGCGGTGGTGCCGGCGGAGCTGGAGGGGGCGTTCCAGGAGGGCATCGGCTTTGACGGCTCGGCGATTGAAGGGTTTTCGCGCGTGGCGGAATCCGACACGATCGCACAGCCCGATCCGTCGTCGTTCCAGATCCTGCCTTTCAAATCCGATACCGGGGAGCTGTCGGCGCGCATGTTCTGCGATATTGCGATGCCGGATGGCACCCCTTCGTGGGCGGATCCGCGCCAGGTTCTGCGCCGCCAGATGAAGGCCGCAGCGGACCAGGGCTTCAGCTGCTATGTGCACCCGGAGATTGAGTTCTTCCTGGTCAAGGAGCTAGAGACCAATGGCTACCCGCCCGTGCCGACGGATAATGGTGGCTACTTTGACCAGGCCGTCACGGACGATGCGCCGGCTTTCCGCGCCCACGCGATTAGTGCGCTGGAGCACATGGGTATTTCGGTGGAGTTCTCTCACCACGAGAACGCGCCGGGGCAGCAGGAGATCGATCTGCGCTATGCCGATGCCCTGACGATGGCAGATAACGTGATGACTTTCCGCTACTTGATTAAGCAGGTAGCCCGCCGCAATGGAGTGGCGGCGACGTTCATGCCGAAGCCTTTCCAGGAACATGCCGGTTCGGCTATGCACACCCACATGTCGCTGTTCGAGGGGGATACCAATGCCTTCCACGACCCGGATGATGAACTGCGTCTGTCGGGCACCGCGAAGTCCTTTATCGCGGGCATTCTGGAGCACGCGCCGGAGATCACTGCGGTGACGAACCAGTGGGTGAACTCCTACAAGCGCATTACGTCCGGTGATGAGGCTCCGCGCGCGGCGGCGTGGGGTGCGTCGAACCGTTCCGCGATGGTGCGCCTGCCGATGTACACGCAGCACAAAGCGGCTTCCCGTCGCGTGGAGGTGCGTTCGCCGGATAGCGCGTGCAATCCGTACCTGGCGTATTCGGTGTTGCTGGCAGCGGGCCTGAAGGGCATCAAGGAGGACTACGAGCTGCCCGCCCCGGCGGAGGAGGATGTCTCCCGCATGACCCGCCGCGAGCGCATCGCCGCAGGTTACAAGGATTTGCCGTCTGATCTGAACAGCGCGCTGCGCGAGATGGAGCGTTCCGAGCTGGTCGCCGATGCCCTCGGCGAGCACGTATTCGAGTACTTCCTGCGCAACAAGTGGCGCGAGTGGTACGAGTACCAGTCGCAGATCACGCCGTGGGAGCTGCGGAATAACTTGTCTTTCTGATTCCTTAGTTGACTCTCTTTTATTGATCTATTTATTGACGCCCTCACGTACTCACCTTCACTAACCCCAGGAGCACCTGCACTTTATGACCCGCCCACGCAGCTCGCGATCTTCCGTGCCCAACGCCCGCAGTTTGGGGCTGACGCACCCCAAGGCGCAGGAGGACCTGCAGCGCTTGGGCTGGGTGGATACCCAGCACGCGGAGCAGATGTGGACGCTCGCGGCGACGGGGGATCCGGATCTGGCGCTGAATAACTTGATTCGCCTGGTGGAGGCGCTGGGTGATGGGGCATCTGAGCTGCTGGATCGCATTGCCGAGTCCCGCACCTTCGCCGTGCGGCTACTGGGGCTTTTCGGTGCATCGTCGATGTTGGGTGATCACATTGTCGCCCATCCGCAGGAGTGGAAGCAGCTGGAATCGGGCATGCCCACCTCTCAAGAGATGATGCAGCTGATGCTGGACAGCGTCGAGGCGACGCGCGTTGAGGGCGCGGGTGAACGGGTGTTCCGCGCAGCCGTTACCGGTTCGCAGGCCGACGACGCCATGCGCCTTGCCTATCGCACAATCCTGGCCCGCATCGCCGCTGTGGATGTGGCGGGCACTTTTGTTCAGCGCGGACAGAAGCCATGCAAACCAGTCAGCTTCGAGCTGGTCTCCCGACGCCTGTCGGATGCTGCGGATGCTGCCCTGACCACCGCGCTGGCAGTGGCTTGTGCGCAGGTGTATGACGCCGACGAGGAACCCGCCCGGCTTGCCGTACTAGCCATGGGCAAATGCGGTGCGCAGGAGTTGAACTACATCTCGGACGTGGACGTCATCTTTGTTGCCGAACCCGCAGACCCGAAGGCTACGCGCTGGGCAGGGGAGTTCATCAACATCGGCACTCGCGTGTTCTTTGAGGTGGATGCGGCACTGCGCCCCGAGGGCAAGAGCGGTGCGCTGGTGCGCACCCTGGAATCGCATGTGAACTACTACAACCGTTGGGCCGAAACCTGGGAGTTCCAGGCTCAGTTGAAGGCCCGGCCAATGACCGGCGACATGGAGCTGGGGCAGGACTACGTGGACTCCCTGGCTTCCCTGGTGTGGTCGGCCGCCGAGCGCGAGGACTTCGTCCCGGACGTCCAAGCCATGCGCCGCCGCGTGATCGAGAACATCCCGGACGAGCTCCGCGCCCGCGAACTGAAGCTGGGCCCCGGGGGCCTGCGCGACATCGAGTTTGCAGTCCAGCTTCTGCAGATGGTGCACGGGCGCACCGACGAATCTTTGCGTACCCGCTCCACCGTCTCCGCGTTGAATGCTCTGGCCGCAGGTGGCTATATCGGCCGGGCAGATTGCCAGAGCCTGCAGGAAGACTATGCGTTCATGCGCCTGCTTGAGCACCGCCTGCAATTACAGCGCCTTAAGCGCACCCACACCCTGCCGCCCAAGGAGGACATCCGCGCACGTGTATGGCTGGGTCGCACAGCCGGCTGCCGACCGGAGGGCACCAGGTCGATGGACGAGCAGCTATCCGCGGATGTCAAGCGCGTTAACCTACAGGTCAGCCACCTGCATTCGAAACTGTTCTACCGCCCATTGCTTACTTCGGTGGCAGCGATGGAGGCAGATACCATTCGCCTGTCTCCGGAGGCCGCCAAGCGCCAGCTTGCCGCCTTGGGATACGCGTACCCGGATCGTGCATTTGAGCACTTGAGCGCGCTAGCAGCGGGGAAGAGCCGCAAGGCAAAACTCCAGGCCATCATCTTGCCCACGTTGCTGGAATGGCTCGGCAAAACCGTTGATCCGGATGCCGGCCTGCTGAACTATCGCAAAATGTCGGAGGCCGCGCACGACTACAGCTGGTTCTTGCGACTGCTGCGCGATGAAAACATCGTGGGCAAGCGCCTGATGCACATCCTCGGCACCTCGCCCTATGCCTCCGAGCTGTTCCTCAACTCGGTGGATTCCGTGAAGGTTCTGTCCGATGGTGCCACCGGCCCGAAGTTCCTGGCTCGCGAGCCGCAGGTGGTGACCCACTCCCTGGTCGCGGCCGCTGGTCGGCACCTGAACCCGGACAAGGCGATCGCCGTCGCCCGCTCCCTGCGCCGCGCGGAGCTGGCCCGCATCGCCGCGGCTGACCTGCTGGGCTTCATGGATGTAGAGCAGGTCTGCGTGTCCCTGTCCTGGGTGTGGGACGCGGTGCTGGAGGCCGCCCTGCGCGCCGAGATTCGTTTCTGGGAGGACGAAAACGTCGCCAATGCGCCCGCCCGCATTACCGTCATCGGGATGGGTCGTTTGGGCGGTGCGGAGCTGGGGTATGGTTCGGACGCCGACGTGATGTTTGTCGCTCAGCCTGTCGAAGGAGCGGACGAATCAGAGGCGCTGAAGTGGGCTACCTCCATTTGTGACTCGGTACGCACGCGGCTGGGCAGGCCCAGCCAGGACCCGCCGCTGGATGTGGATATTGATCTGCGCCCAGAGGGCCGAAACGGCCCGGTGGTTCGAACCTTGGATTCCTATCGCCGCTACTACAAGGAGTGGGGCGAGACGTGGGAGATGCAGGCTCTGCTGCGCGCCACCTGGATTGCCGGTGACAAGGACCTGGGCATCGAGTTCCTGCGCATGATCGACGACTTCCGCTACCCGCCGGGTGGCGTGGACGACAAGGTCGTCCAGGAAGTCCGCCGGATGAAGGCCCGCGTGGATTCCGAACGTCTGCCCCGAGGGGCGGATCGCAAGACCCACACCAAGCTGGGCCGTGGTGCCCTGACGGATGTGGAGTGGACGGTGCAGTTGCTGGCCATGCAGCACGGGGATGATGCCCAGAACCTGCGTAACACCTCCACCCTGGAGATGCTGCGCGAGCTCGCCAGCGGCGAGTTCATCGCCGAGTCGGACGCCGACATTCTGCGCGAAGCGTGGCTCACCGCCACTGTTGCCCGCAATGCGATTGTGCTGGTCAAGGGCAAGCGAAAGGATCAGCTGCCCAGCCACGGCGACCAGCTGCGTCACGTCGCGGCTGCCGCCCACTGGCCGCCGGAGAAGGCTCAGGAGTTCCTGGACGACTACCTGAAGAAAACCCGCAAAGCCCACCGAGTGGTGGACAGGATCTTCTGGGGCGAGGACGTCGGCATCGACTACGGCGGCTAGACCAGCTCACCCTCGACGATCACGTTGTAGCCCAGGTCGCTGGTTCCGGAGACCGAGCAGGCGATCAACACAATCCGCCCCGGCCGCTTGTCGTCCATGATGTCCGGGTCGACAATGGCCTCGTTCTTGTCCACCAGCCAGCTGCGGGTGACTTTCCAGGTGCGCTGGTGGTTCGCGCCATCGCGCATCTTGATTCGCGCCCCGTTTAGCACGTCCGAAGAGTAGCGCTTCACCGGTTTCCCATCCGTACCGGTAACGGTCTTCGCCGGGGCGTTCAGGTTCACGTCGGCGGTCACGGCCTCGCTCAGCGGGTTAAACACCAGTGGGGCGGAACCCCAGGCGTGTCCCAGCACGTACATCGTGCCCTTCTTCGCATCGGCGGGGGATACTCCCCAGCCGTCCACCCAGCGCACCATCGTGTTCTGCGGACCCGCCGGGTTCAGTGGCAGCGCATAAGGCATAGATGCAAAAGTCGCACCCTGCACCGGGGCGGGGCCGTCCATGTTGAACGTTCCCGTCTGCCCGACCTGCCCCGGAACTACCGATGGATCACCCTCGTCCTCCGACTTCGGTTCCTTCTTCTTGCTGGGCTTCGGCGTTGAGGACGAAGACGAAGACGAAGCAGAACCGCCGGTGCCCTCGCTGGAGTTGGTGCCGTTGGAGGCCGAGGGGGCGTCATCACCAGAAAAGCTACCCACCGCCCACACAAGCAACGCGATCACGACCAATAACGCGACAACGGCGGCGGCTACTCGGCGACGATTGCTAAAGGGACGGGTAAAGCTCATGGTGAATGAGTTTATCTATTTATCGACGAGTAGCGTTGGACAAGTGACGGCAAGAGAGAAAGACAACCCAAGTGCCGACAAACTCAGCGGCCGGGCGCTGCTGGTGTGGGCAGCCGGAGTGCTGTGCTACACCCTGGCGGTGACGGGGCGCACCTCCTTCGGCGTGGCCAGCGTGGATGCGATCGACCGCTTCCACATCAACGCAGCACAACTGGCGGTATTCACCGCGCTGCAGCTGGCGGTGTATGCGCTGTCGCAGATCCCCGTGGGGTTGCTGATCGACCGCTTCGGGCCGCGGAAACTCATGGTCGCGGGCGCCTTTGTGATGGCGCTGGGGCAGTTCATCCTGGCGTGCACCACCAGCTATCCAGTGGCGATCGGCGCCCGCATGCTGATCGGAGCGGGCGATGCCACGGCCTTCCTGTCCGTGATGCGCCTGATCCCCGCCTGGATTCCGCTGCGCCACGCCCCGCTGATGGGGCAGCTGACGGGCGCGGTGGGGCAGTTCGGCCAGTTCCTGTCGGCCGTGCCTTTCCTTAGTCTGCTGCACGCGACCAGCTGGCAGGTGGGCTTCCTCAGCCTCGGCGCGGTTGGTGCGCTGCTGGCCATGGCCGCGGGAGTGCTGGTGAAGGACGCGCCCGAGCCCGCTAAGCCCGCGTCCGCTAAGGCTGCCGTACCCGCCGCGCCCGCCCAGCGCCTGCCCGTCAAGACGATCCTGGCGAATGTCCTGACCAACCGAGTCTGCTGGCACGCCTTCTTCATCCACTGGACCGGCCTGGGAGCTCTGGTGGTGTTCACGCTGCTATGGGGACTGCCGATCATGACTTTGGGCATGGGGCTACCAAAGGATCAGGCCGGTCTAGCACTATCCCTGGGCACCCTCGCCTCTGTGGCAGTCGGCCCGATCGTAGGCCTGCTATCCGCGCGTTTCTACAGCCGCCGCATGTACGTGGTGATGCTCTTTTCCATCACCGGCTGGCTGGGCTGGCTGTGGTTTTTCACCTCCGCGCCGACGGGAGCGCTGTGGGCTGCATGCCTGATGAACGTGGTCATGGGCTTCACCGGGCCCGTTGCGAACTTGGGCTTCGACTCTGTGCGCGAAAAGGTGGACCGTCGCTTCGTCGCCACAGGCACGGGTTTGGCGAACATGGGCGGCTGGGTCGCGGGCATGATCGGCGCCCAGGCCGTCGGAATCCTGCTGAACGTCCAGGCCCCCGATGGCCACTACACCTGGGGTAACTTCGGTGCGGCCTGGTTGGCCGTGGCTACCGTGTGGGCGCTTGGTTTCTGCGGAATGTGGCTTTCGCGGGATCGAAACGCTCGCTACTATTCCTAGTCTTTCTTTTCTTTAGGACGCCCACAGCCCCCAGCCCGCCGGAGACTCGCGACTTAAGCCCTTCGCGGATGGTGAGCTTGATCGCCAAGAAGGTGATGTACACCATCAGGATGTTGCGCAGAGCAAGCACGAGCGCGGCGAACCAATGCGGCCCCTCGAAGAGGAGGTTGTAGGTAAAAGGGAACACCACAGTAGTGAGGGCGGCAGCGATGACGCTGAGGCGGGGCAGCTCTCCGAGAACGTCCTGCGCGCGCTCGCCATCCTGTGCGGGCTCGCGAACTTGCGCGTGCTGGTCATCAAGCACAGGCTCGTTTTCCTGTGCGGACTGAGACTCCGGCGACAGCTTCACTATCAACACGGCCAGCAGCGGGCCGAACCACACGACGTACTGCGGGGAAAACACCTTGTTGGAGATGATCAGCAGCAGCACCATGGACAGGAAGAAGAGGGCGGTGCTGCGGGGAGACCAGGCGTCAAAAAGAAAGCGCCACAGAGCCCAACCCAGGCCGAACAGAACCGTTCCGAGCATCAGCACAGAGCTGACGAAAACCAGCTGATCCACGCCAGGGCCGAAGATCTCGAAGCTCTTTGACGGGGCTTTGGCGATGTGCCAGCGCCCCGGGACGATGGCCGCGGCGACGATGAGGGGAGTGGCCAGGATCGACTCGATCTGCAGGCCGCGGACGTCTTGGTACGTCAGAGGGGAGACCAGGCGATCCCAGCCAGAAGTCAGCCACGTTATCGCGCCGACGGCCAACATCGTGCCCGCGAAGGTTGCCAGCCGGGTCCATGTGGCCGATCGGTTCCACTTATCCACCAGACCCGCGGCCAAGGCGGCGGGCCAGAGCTTCGACATCGCCGCGAACCCCAGCAGAGCCGAGGCGATCTTTGGATGGGTGAAAAGCGCCGCAGCGGTGACTGCGACCAGAAGGCCGGGGATCAGGTCCAGGCGGGAGTAGGCGATGGGACCAGCCGCGGCGGAGAAGGCCGTCCAGAACAGGGCGGCCCGGTGGCTGCGGCGTAGCAGGTAAAAGAAAAACGCCGTGCTCAGGGCTAACAAAAACCCCGAGAAGAGGGTCAGGAAAACGCGCGTATGATCCCCACACAATTGGATGATCGCCCGCACTGGCCACAGTCCTGCATCCGGGTACTCGGACAGGGGGATGGCGCCACTTTGGGGGCGGGTTGGCTCCTTCACGGAGTTGCGGAAGTAGTACAGCGGATCGCCGTTTGCGAAGGGCCAGAAGATAAGGATACCGACGATAACCGTCTGCACCAGCGCCCAGGCTGCGATGATTTTCGATCGTGGCCACGGGGCGGCGGATAGGTTCGTCTGATCACTCACGAAAGTGAACTGTACCTAAAGGCCTTCAGCTTCCCTTGCAATGGCACGAATAGTTTGCTCAATTCCTTCTTGGAGGCCAGCCTCGAATTTCTTCTCCCCGCCCAGGGCGGTCGCCACAAGTGCGCGGGAGATCAGGGAGGTGTTCCCGCCCGGGATGTGCCGCTTCTCCGTGAGGGTGGTGCGGGAACCGTCGGCCGATTCCGTCAGCTCGAAGCGCCAGTGGGAGCCATTCAGCGGGATCTTAAACTCGAAGACCTGGCCTGGCTGGACCTCCGTGACCACCGCCCACGTGGGCCACCACAGGAAGCCCTGGCGGTTGAGGTTGATGGTGATGGATCCCGGCGCTGGGGCCGCACCTGAGCCGGCTGTGCCCGCGCCTGCGCCGGCCGTGCCCGCACCTGAGCCGCTGCTACCGCCGCGCCCCTTCAGTAGGATCATCTTCTTGCACTGCGGGCTACGTTTGCCCATCGCTGACAAGTCGGTGACGTGCTCCCAGACCTTGCTAACAGGAGCGTTGACGTCAATGCTGGCGGAAATCTCAGGTGCTGCCATGGTCCGGGTATTGCCTTTCTTCGGTGGAATCTGTGTGGTGGAGTCTGTGCTGGATGCAATTTGTGCTGGAACTTTTGGCACTAGAACTAGCGGTGATTCCACCCTACGTGCCACAAGCTAGACATCCATCACAATCGACGAATCCATGTCACCATGCCGGGAACACTCCGCCGTCCAGCCCATCGGATTCACCTGCACCTTCATGCGCCGACCGCACAGCGGGCAGAAGCGTGGCGGCTCCAAACCCGCCAGAGCTCCGCGGCTCGCCTGTGCAAGAGCCCCGCGACCGACGCGCAAAGAGCCGTCGGACGTATCGAGTGGCTGGCCCGTGTGGGCGTCATATAAAGGGATACCGCCGAGAACATAGAGGGCAGTAAGTTCGCTAAGAGGCATCGAGGAAGTCACGGTCAGGCGCCTACAGCGTTGCGTTCAGAGCCTTGATCGGCAGCTGCAACTTGCCGAGCATATCCACGTCGCGCTCAGCGGGACGGCCCAGCGTGGTCAGGTAATTGCCCACGATCACGGCGTTGATGCCGCCCAGCAGGCCCTTTTCTGCGCCGAGGTCGCCCAGGGTCAGCTCGCGGCCGCCCGCGAAGCGCAGCAGCTGGCGGGGGAGGGCCAGGCGGAACGCGCCGATCGTGCGCAGGGCATCGTTGACCGGCATCGGCTCGAGGTCCGCGAATGGGGTGCCCGGGCGCGGATCGAAGAAGTTCAGCGGGACCTCCGTGGGGTCAAGTTTCTGCAGGTCGATGGCGAACTCCGCGCGCTGTTCGACCGTTTCGCCCATGCCGACGATGCCGCCGCAGCAGACCTCCATGCCTGCGTCGCGGACCATTTCCAGGGTGGAGGTGCGCTCCTCCCACGTGTGGGTGGTGACGACCTCGGGGAAGTAGCTCTTGCAGGTCTCTAGGTTGTGGTTGTAGCGGTGGACGCCGAGCTCCTTCAGTCGGTCAACCTGCTCCTGGGTGAGGATGCCGATGGAGGCGGCAACGTTGATGTCGACCTCCGCCTGGATAGCGGCGATGGCCTTCGCCATCTGGTTCATGAGGTCCTCGTCAGGGCCCTTCACCGCGGCGACGATGCAGAACTCCGTGGCGCCGGTCTTGGCGGTCTGCTTCGCAGCCTCGACCAGCTGGGCGATATCCAGCTGGATGGAACGAACCGGGGACTCGAACAGGCCAGACTGGGCGCAGAAGTGGCAATCCTCGGGACAACCGCCGGTCTGCAGGGAGATGATTCCTTCCATCTCCACCGCATCGCCGCACCACTTCAGGCGGACCTGGTGAGCCAGGTCCAGGAGCTCGTCCAGGTGCTCGTCGCCGAGCTGCAGGACCTGGAGGGTTTCCTCGTAGTTCAGGGGCTCGCCGTTTTCCAGAACCTTCGTGCGGGCGAGGTTCAGGATTTCTGGGGTGTCGGCCGCGGGGGTTTGTGCTGGGTTTTCGGTCGCGGGGATTTTCGCTGGGTTCTCGGTCGCGGGGGTTTTCGCGGTATTGGTTTCCGCAGTAGTCATCGTCGGTCTCCTCTAGTTCTCGTGCGAGTCATGGCGCGTCTTGGCGAGTCATGGGGGCATATCGCTCTTGAACGCTGTTTAGTTTCACATGCTAACTTACCGCGATTGCAGTGTGTGACATACCGGGGGTTGGGCGTGTAGTTCGGGGGGTGAGGGCGCGTGATGCGAGGGGGTGATGGCGCGTGATGCGAGGCGGTGATGTCCCAAATTCCACGTCTTAGGATATAACTGTTCTGTTTATGCAGGTCAGTGCGTTGCGCGAAATGGCTGCACACCTGCTATTTTCAATAACTCGAAGATTTGGGACATTGTCGCCGCAGCCCGCTTGCGATTGTGGAGCCTGTGGGGCACAAGGGGCGGATGTGACGCGCGTGGCGTGGGCGGTTCCGGCGCTGTGGAGGTTATGTGGTGGAGGCTGCGCGGTGAAGGGCAAAAAGAAAAGTGGCACCACGCGGGGAGGTGCCACTGTCAGGGGCCAGCACAGGGAGCCTGCCCAGGAGCCAGCCCGGTCACCAGCCCAACCAAGCCCTAGGCGTGCTCGTCAGCCTGCTGCTTCGGAGGCTGAACGGTCCACTCCGGCGGAACGTCCTTGCCGGACTCCTCGTCCTGCTCTGCCTGCTCGGCTGTCTCCTGGACGATGCCCTTGGCGTGGTGGCTCGGCGCGTAGACCGCGTACACCTGCATCGGCTCGTCACCGGTGTTGATGATGTCGTGCCACACACCGGCCGGAACCTGCACAGCCCAGCCGTCGGAGACCTCCTGCTGGATGGTCATGTTGTCCTTATCCGGTCCCATGATGCACTTGCCAACACCCGCGTCCAGGCGTAGGAACTGGTCGGTATCGTGGTGTACTTCCAGGCCGATGGAATCGCCCGGGGCGATGGACATGAGGGTCACCTGCAGGTACTTGCCCGTCCACGCGGTGGTTCGGTAGTTCGTGTTCTCTCGGGTGGCCGTTTCAATGTCAAAGACATTGGCTTCTGGTCCGTTGTCGACGATCTTCATGGTTCTCCTTCCGGTGAGATGTCCTCTATTGCCCATGCTAGGCCGTTTTCCCGTGAGATTCAGGCGCGCCCACCCGCGCCCATCCGCGCCCATCCGCGCGCGGACCAGTGAAGCGCCGAGCTGCCACCGGGAAGCCGACGGAGTACAGTCGAATTTCGGGCTAAAAATAGCACTATCGAATAAGAATCATCGAGCAAAAACTAAGGAGCTCTGCGAGCGTGAAGAGAACGTTCTCCATCGCCATGGCTTTCGTCGGCCTGACCGTCGGCGCCGGCTTCGCCACCGGCCAAGAGGTCATCCAATACTTCGTGTCCTTCGGCATGAACGGAATCTGGGGTGCGGTGCTGGCCGGCATCGTCATGACCATCGCGGGTAGCGTAATCCTGCAGGTGGGAAGCTACTTCCTGGCTGACGAACACCGCATGGTGTTCCGCAACGTCGCGCACCCGATAGTCTCGCGCTTCTTGGATCTGTCGGTAACGCTCACGCTGTTCGCCGTCGGATTTGTCATGCTGGCGGGTGCGGGTTCGAACCTGGAACAGCAGTTCGGCCTGCCCGCGTGGGCCGGTGCGCTGATCATGACCGGCGTGGTGCTGGCTGCGGGCATGCTGGACGTGGAAAAAGTCAGCCAGGTGATCGGCGCGCTGACCCCGCTGATTATCGTCGCCGTCCTTTTCGCGTTCGTGTACACGCTGATCAACATGCCCGCGGACACATCCCACCTCAGCGAAATCGCGAAGGGGGCGGATTCCCCCGTATCGCCGTGGATCCTGTCCGCCCTGAACTACAACGGCCTGGCGCTGCTGCTGGGCGTGTCCATGTCGCTGGTCATCGGCGGTAACTACTCCTCGCCGAAGGAGGCCGGTATCGGCGGCTTGATGGGTGGCGCCCTGTACACGGTCATGCTGATCATCGCCGCGATCACCTTGTACCTAAACATCGAAACCGTGCAGGATAGCGACGTCCCGATGTTGGAGCTGATGAACAACATCAACCCCACCCTCGGCGTGATCATGGCGATCATCATCTTCTTCATGATCTTCAACACCGCGATCGGCATGTTCTACGCGTTGGGTAAGCGCCTGACGGCCAGCACGGACAAGTCTTTCCGTCCGGTGTTTGTCGTGGTGACGCTGATTGGTTACGGCATCAGCTTCGTCGGCTTCGAGACCCTGATGACGTACGTGTACCCGGTCATTGGCTACATCGGCATGGTCATGATCGTCGTGATGATTGCCTGGTGGCTGCGTTCCCGCGCCCGCATTTCCCTGGAATCGAAGCGTCGCGACCGCATCCACGAGCTGGCCTATAACCGCGAGCACGAGGACGAGGAATACACCGCCGAGGACCGCAAGGAACTGCGCAAGCTGGTCGGCGAATCCAACATCGAGGACAAGGAGCTGCACAAAACCATCACCGACGAGGTGAAGAGCGAGCTCCCCGACGAGTCCATGGAAAGCCCCGCCAAGCCGGAATCCTAACCCCAAAACCACAGCGTAGAATGGGTATTCATGTTTGGCGGCATCTACGGATCACTCACGACGGCTGCGATTAGCGCTGCGGATTTCACCCCGCCGCAGGGTTGGGGGCCGGTGCTTAAAGAACAGCTAGGCATCGACCTGTGGCGCATTCCGATTGTGATGGTCGCCGCCGTCGGCATCTATCTGACGTTCCTGGTGGCGGTCCGTCTTTTCGGACAGCGGATCTTAAGCAGTCTCGGCGGCTTCGATGCAGTGGTTATTTTCATGTTCGGCGCGGTCGCCGGCCGTTCCGTCATTGGCCACCCGCCGTCGCTGGCTGCGGGCGTGATCGGCCTGCTTACTTTGATGTGTATGGAGGCGCTGTTCGGCGCCGTGCAGGATGTGGTGGGGCTCCGCCGGACCATCAACCCGCAGCCAACGGTTCTGATCGCGCACGGCGAGATCATCGAGTCCGCCCTGCAGCGCTATCACATCAATGATGTCGCCATTGCCACTGCGATGCGCAAGGCCGGCGTGCGCGACCTCAGCGAGGTCGCCTGCATGGTGCTGGAATCCAATGGTTCGATCTCTACGCTGCGGGTGGGGGAGCAGATCGACTCTTCGATCTTGTTGGGTGTACAGGGAGCCGAGAGGGTAGTGACGCCCCCTCGTCCCAACGACCTTTAAGCGTTCAGCACGGGGTGCAGCCGCTTCATGGTCCACATTTGCTGGCTGCGCGCCGATAGCGTGGTGACCAGGAAGCATCCGAGGCCAACGAGGCACAGCACTCCCACTGCGATCGGCAGGCGTTCGTCGTAGAAGCCGTAGATCAGCTGCCTGAAGCCGTTGACCGCGTATGTCATCGGGTCGAACGGATGCAGGAATTGGAAGAACTTGTTTTGTGTCTCGACGGGGTACAAGCCTCCCGAGGCGAGGATCATCAGCATGAGCATCGCCAGGGCGGTCACGCGTCCAGGCCCGGGGCCGAGGAAGGCGATGAGCATTTGGTTCATGAGCATCCACACCAGCGCCACGAGCGCTGCGAACAGGAATAGCCCCGGGACGTTCGCGGTATCCATGCCGACACCCCAGATGGTGACAGCCACCACGACGGCTGCCTGCAGGATGGCGATGATGCCTGTCGGCAGGAAGCCGGACAGGGCGGCGCGCCAGGAGTGCATGCCGGAGTTCACGGTGCGGGCCTGCAGCGGCTTGATCATGACGTAGACCATGATGCCGCCGATGAACAGCGACATGCTGAAGAAGAAGGGCGCCATGCCTGCACCGAAGGTGTGCGTGCCGGAGTTGTTATCGGCCTTCATCTGTACCGGCCCGCCGATGGTGCTGGAGGCTGCCAGGCGCTGGCCTTCGTCCCACTGCGGAACCTTCTTGGAGCCGTCGGAAAGCTTGTCGCGCAGTTCGGTAGCGCCGTTGTTCAGCTTGGCGGTGCCGTCCTTGGCCTTGGCGGTGCCGTCCTTCAGTTTGTCCGCGCCGTCCTTGAGTTTGGTGTTGCCGTCGTCCAGCTTGATCACGCCGTTTTTCAGCTTCGTCGCGCCAGCCGAGGCCTCGCCCAGCTTGTCGTCCAGCTTGTGTGCGCCGTTGTTGATCTTGTTCACGCCGTCCTGCAGCTGCTTGAACTGTGCGGGAAGCCCGGAAAGTTCGCCCACGCCCTTGCGCAGCGGGGCGTTCGGGTCGTTGAGCTGGTAGGACAGCTGGGCGCTGCCGTCAGCCAGGCGCTTCAGATCGGTCGCGTTCTGGGACTTCGGGCCGATGCCCTGCGTCTCCAGGGCGAGGGCCACCTTGTCTAGCTCGTTCGCGGCCGTAATGGCGGCGGGCAGGCCACTGCCACGCAGGTTGCGGGAGATGTCGCGCAGGTTCCTTGCATGGTCGCCCTGTGCCTTGGTGACTCCACCGAGTTTGGTGTTGAGCTGTTGCACGCCGTCGTTGAGGCGGCTCGCTCCGTCGCCAAGTTTATCGACGCCACCTTCCAGCTGGTTGAGCTTTCCAGCCTGACCGTTGATCTTTTCCGCCGCGGCGTTTACCTTGTCGGACAGTTCGGTGGTGCCGTCGGACAGCGTGCCGGCGCCCTGGTGCAGTTTGGCGATGCCGTCGTCGAGTTCGACGGCGCCATTTCGCAGCTTGCCGGAGCCGTCCTTGGCGGTGGCCAGGCCGTTGGCGAGCTTTTCTGCGCCATCGTTCAGTTGGACGGAGCCGTCTTTGAGTTGGGCGGTGCCGTCGGCGAGCTTGCCGGCGCCGATGGCGGCGCGCTGCATGCCGCTGCCCGCGTCGACGATGCCGAGCAGGACTTTATCCACGGCCTCTGCACTGATTTTGTCGCCGACGACGTTCAGCACCTCACGCATGACGTTTTGGCCGATCATGGTGGAGAGGTAGCCGTTGGCATCGTTGTATGTGCTGATGAGGTTGGCCTTTTCCGGCTTCCCGGAGGTAGGCGAGGCCACTGCGTCGGAGAAGTTCTCCGGCAGTTCCAAGGAGAAGTAGTATTCGCCGGATTCCACGCCCCGACGGGCATCCTCGGAATCGGTTTCGATCCAGCTGATCTGGTCGTTTTCCTTCAAGCCTTCGATGACCTTGTCGCCGGCGCGGAGCTCCTTGCCGTCGACACTCGTGCCCTTGTCACTGTTAACAAGGGCAACGGGCAGGGCGTTCAGGTTGCCGAATGGGTTCCAGAATGCCCAGAGGTACAAGGCGGAGTACAGCAGCGGCATGAGCACAAGGATGACCAGCGCGGCGCGGGTCAGCCGGTTGCGCTTGAAGCTGCGGATCTCGCTGTTGAGTTTAAAACCGGCGAGCATTAGTTGTTCTCCTTTGGCTCTGCGATGTCGGTGTATTCGCGCAGTCCGGTATGAATCGGGTGCGCGTGGTTAGCGTAGGCGTCAATTTCAATAACCGTGGTGGGCTCGACCGGACCGACGATAGGGTTCGACGAGTTAACGACCACAGGAATATCCATCGACAAGCGCTCGAGTACCTGCAGTAGGATCGCGCGCTCGTCGTTTTCGTGCGCCTGCTCAATATCGTCCATGATCAGCAGGTGGACTGGCTTGTTGTCGGCGGGCGACAGGGCCAGGCTGATGCGTAGCATGATCTTGTCGAGGTTATCCAGCTGGGAGATGTAGGCATCCAGCGGGGGAAGATCGCGCTCGCCGTAGACGTGGGAGCAGATACGCTGCAGGTCTTCTGCGGTGGCCTTGCGCATCGGCATGAACCAGGGCTTCGACCAGGACAGGGATTCGGTGAGGATGTCTTGGACCGTGACGGAACGCTCCAACAGGTCGATTTGCTCTACGCCGGCGATGGCGACGCGGGAGCGGATCTGCTTGGGCTTGGTTTCACCGAGGACATTGAGGGTGCCGCCGGTGGGCTTCATGCGCCCAGAAAGAACCAGAGCTAGAGCGGTACGGCCAGAGCCGCCCTTGCCGAGCAGGTTGGTTAGGCCCTGGTTAGGGATAGAAAAGGAGAGAGGGCCAAATACTTGGCCCTCGTCGCCTTTGAGCTCGAGATCCTGGGCTTCTACTGCGAGGGAAGTCATGGCTTTACCTGATTTCTGTAGGGAGGGAAGCACGGTCTATTTCAACAGACACCCTGCGTATTTTTGTAGACTTTGACGATTTCGTCAATTTTGGCCCTGGCGTGGCGAAACGGCGCTGCAATGTACGGAAATCTGCGGGGAAGCTAGCCGGAAGCTGCTACAGCGCTACGGGCGCGCAACCGATTGTCGTAGAGCGCGATGACGAGGGCGACGGGGACGAGCGAGCCGATGGTGCCGAAGCCGATGGCGGTGCCGAGGGGCCAGTTGATGGCGCGCGAGCTAGCGAAGACTATCGCGGTGATCGGCGCGAGTCCCATGGCGGTACCGATGCGTTGTGCAGCCTGCAGAACCCCGCCGGAGCTGCCCGCGTAGTTGAGAGGAACGTCCGCGAGCGTGAGGGTTTGGTTCGGACCGATGACCGTGCCCTGGCCGGTGCCGACTAGGAATAGGGTGATTACCATCCACCACTCCGACAGGCCGGTAGCGTGGTGTAGCACAAGGGTGAGGATGGTTAGCGCAATGCCGGTCAGTGCCACGGTGATGCCGTCGATGACGACTCGACGGCCCCGGTCGGCGACCCGCTTGCCGGCCCAGTTGGCGGCGAAGGGGCTGCTGATCGCGGCGGGGATGCCGACACTACCGGCGACGAGCGCGCTGTAGCCCAGGCCGTTTTGGAAGTACAGCGCCACGAGCACCCAAATGCTGGTTATGCCCATGAAGTACACTCCCGCACCAGCATGGTGCCCAGTCGGAAGCTGGGGAAGCGGAAGATTTGCATGTCCACCATGGGGTCGAAGGGCTTGGTTGTTTTAACGTGCCGCTCCCAGGCCAGCCACCCGGCCAGAAGGGCGACGGCGATGGGGAGAGGCAGGAAGGTGCGGGCATTGCCGGAGGATTCCACGAACGGGAAGAGGGAGGCCAGGACGGCCAAGCCAAGCAGGAGGGATCCGAAGGGGGCGAGGCTGCGCACTGCGCGGATGACGCCCACGTTACGGCCGGTGGCGGGATCCTCAACCCGGCCCATCAGCGGGCGCGGGAACCACAGGAGTGCGAGGACGAAAGCGAGAAGGCCGAAGGGAACGTTGACCAGGAATGTCGAGCGCCAGCCGTGCTCCGGGCCACCGACGCGAATGAGGAAACCACCAAGGACGGGACCAATGGCCACGGCCACGCCCACGACGGTGCCGAACCAGCCGAAGGCCCGGCCGCGTTCCTTGCCGCGGAAGAACTGCTGGATCATACCCACTGCTTGTGGGTTGAGCATGCCCGCGCCCACGCCTTGGATGAAGCGGGTGATGTTCAGAGCTTCCGCGGTGGGAGCGAAGCCAGCGGTGATGGCGGCCAGGGCGTAGACGCTTAAGCCGATGAGGTACATTCCGCCCCGGCCGAGCAGGTCGCCGACGCGGCCAGCGGCGACGAGTACCACGCCGAAGGTCAGCGTGTAGCCAGAGAGCGCCCACTGGATGTCCGATTCGGTGGCGCCCAGCCCCTGCTGGATGGAGGGCAGGGCGACGTTGATGATGGACACGCTGATCAGCGACATGAAGATCGTCGTGAGGATGACGCCCAGAACTTTCCAGCGGCGCGGATCCTCACCCGGGGGATAGGTACCGGGTGAGTGGACCGTGGCCTCCGTCGCGCCGGGGCGGGGGTTGTCTGTGCCCTGGCGCGGGGTGCCTGGGTGTGCTTCCCTGCGAGGAATGCCCGGCTGTGAGCTTGCGGCGTGCGGGTCCTTTTCAGCCACGGTGGTGCGTGCCCTCCTTCGGATCGCCTGTGTGTAGATCTGTGCGCTGGCGCGGTTTCGCGCGGTTGTGCGCGAAATTCCCTTTAGTGAAGCATATCGCTACTAAGGGTGACCTTATTTCAGGGGGTGGGATGGTTTCAAAGTGGATAGGCTTCTGAAGTGCTGTTGTAGCCTGGGGTACAGGTGGTTCGAAGATCACGGAGGCTTTGTGCTATGGGGATAAACGACGAGTTCACCGAGGCGAACAATGCTCGGAATTCCAACTGGTATCAAATCCAGGGAGCGGAGTTCCATCTTCCGGAGGGTTATGTCTGTGGCTCTCAGCCGGAGTGGCGCCTTGCGCATTTCGCGGTGGTTCTTCCAGTGCCCGAATTACCGGAGGCTTTCGATTGGCCCGAGGCTTGGGTGCCCGGTCGTTTTCGCGGGATTAAGAAGATTGAGTTCGCAGAACGGGATGAAGAAGGGGACTTCGTTCGCCAGTTCTGGGGTAATAAAGTTGATTACAAATATGTACCCCGCGTTTTCCATAAGAGTGCTGGGTCGTACTTCCGTGAGCCCCTAGCCAGCTCTATGGGGGCGAGTGCGGTTGATGCTGTACCGACGTCTGGTGGGGATCCCGCGGAGTGGATCTCGGATGCATCTACTAATCCTGCCAAGGTCGTCGCGCATCGCCTCGTGTTTGAGCCCGACCTTACGACGGAGGACTATACGACGGAGGGCAAGCAGCGGGCACCAAAAATGGAGACATATCCGCTGCGTTTCGCTTTGGACGACACCGGGCACCCCTATGCGACCTTGAAGTTTGTATGTGCCGAGTACCTGCAATATTCCGGGCCATGCCTTTATGACCTTGAAAGTGGCGAACCTAGTAACTTCGAACAGAATTTTCTCGTCATCCATGCCGTCGCGGAAAATTGCTCCGGAAAAGCGCTGGAGGAAGCTACTGCGTCGTTGACTAAGCCACGAGAGAAAATGACCCTGATTGCGGAGGAAGGCAACGGAGAGGCGAGACAAAGAGAGCTACTTGAAGAACTCACTGGCTCACCACTGACTAACAACAAGGCTAGTGTTTGCCTATTGGAAGCTGCCGTGAAGGTTGTGGAAGAGCAGCTATTCGTCGGCTCGGAAACTCACACTCCGTGGGATCTCAATAAGGGCGGATACTTCAAAAAAACCCGTAGGGGTACAAAAGCGAAACGCGGTCGACAGTCTCCCAAACCTTATTGCGTCACGATGGCTATCCCGGGCCGTACAGACATTGCCCTACCAACTCCCATCGCGGATGCATCTGAGGAGTCGGGGGAGAACTGGATGCTCCATGACCAATGGGCATGGTACTTTGCTTCTCGTTTCGACCGGTACACAACAGAAATCCCGTATTTTCGTGATGGCTCTATAAACAGAAGCCTCGTGTCCCGCTACCGTGACTGGACTATTCACTCCTGCGAGGAGGGGTTGGCAGTGGTGCGCCGGGCACCGCTAGAAAACTCACAAAATAATTTCTTTATGCTGGCTGGGACTCGCTTTGTAGACCTGGCTATTTTAGCGCTCAGAGCAGTTAATTATCTGGGGTGTATTAGCGAACAACTTCGCCAATTATCTTTCGGTCCGGAAGCGCTCAATGTCTTGGAAAGCTCCGGCTCTGAGGGCAATGCTGGAACTCTCGAGAAGATAAGGGGCGCGGACCAAAAGCTGCAGGGCAGTCTCCGGAAGTTCGCAAAGATACAAGCGGAACTAGTCTATGTGCGCGATCACCTCTGGTACGAGCGAGTCCCCGGACGCGACGTAGCGACCACCATTCTGCAGCATATGTTGGAAAAGACAGGTGCACGGGGAGACTTTGATGACATCGTCGGCGAACTTGAGATACGTGAGAACGTCTACACAACCCAGTACAATTTCGCACGTATCAGACTTGATGGCATCGAGGCAGACACTCATAAGCGTAAACAAGAGCGGCGCGATGAACGCAATGAATTAATCGCGTTAGCAGCCGCAGTTCTGGCAGTCCCAAGCCTTTTTGCGCTTCTGCCCGCTGTTGGGCAGTGGTGGGTTTTCATTGTTTGCCTGGTGGCCATTGTTGTTATATCAGCGGTGACGTACTTCTCGCGCCGTCAACGGAGAAAGAAACAGTCGGGTTGATCTCGATTGCCAAGCGCTAATAAGCGGCCAGGCCTACCCCGGCAGCATTAACCCTCGAGGGCGGCCTTCATGCAGCGCATCGCGGCCAAAGTCTTCGGCACGCCGACGTAAGGCATGAGGTGTACGAAGCATTCGGCCACCTCCTCTGGGCTCATGCCTGCGACGTCCACAGCGGTCTTGATGTGGCCGGTGAGTTTGTGGCTCTACGCCACCCATCGCAGCCAGGGCAGCCATGTTCAGCATCTGACGGTCGCGGAGAGTAATGCCATCGCGCTGGTAGGTTCCGCCGAAGACGGCCTCGACAACCCAGTCGGACGCGCCGGGTGCGAACTCGTCGAGCTGCTTCTTCCACGCAGTGGCGGATTCTGGGGTTTGGGTCTCGCGGACGAACTCGTCGCTTTTGTCGCGGTTCAGTTCCATGGGGGCATGCCTCTCTCTTTGGATCCACGCTCCGGTTAGGCCCGGCTGGCGATGTAGCCAGACACGTGCACCAGGAGCGGGGTGGGTTGCCCCGAGGTTAGCCCAAGTTCTCGCACCAGGACGCGGGGCAGCCGTGGGCTAACCGGTGCACTTGCCCAAAGCCTTTGTCGTACAGCAGTGCCAATCTGAGGGCGTGCGCATGAGCATCGAACCCTTAGTTGGCGCCGAGATGTTCGATATTCTTGAATCCTTGTCTGCAGCGCTTGTTAGATTGAGCACATGAATCGGACAACTGTGGTGGCAGATGCGTTGGCGATGATCCGCCTTGCGGACTCGGTACCTGCTTGGGCGATGCTTCGTGCCCATAACGCCCCAGCTGTTCTTTCTGTCTTAAGTGCTGTCTTCCAAGCAGGTAATCGCCAGATCGCCGGATCCGAGCTCACCCTAGCAGTGGAGTCCTTGCTGATCGATATTCGGGAACAGACCAATATGGAGCTGCCCAAGTCAGCCGTGGCTTATATCAATGACTGGGTGAAACTCGGATACCTCACGAGGCGCAGCCCTCAGGGCTCGAGGGAAGAGTTTTACGAGCTCACCACGGACGCGCACGTTGCTATCGACTATGTCCAGCAGTTGATCAGTCCTCAGCGGGTGGTGACCAAATCCCGCCTCGGAACTCTATTCAATAATCTCCAGGATCTGGCGGCTGAAACAGATCCCGACGAAGCGAGAGCGATTAGTCGCCTGGAAGCTCAGCGAGATCAGATCCAAGACCGTATCGACAACATCCGCATGAACGGTGTCGGCGTGATTTCCGACGAAGAGGCAGTGGAGAGGGCACGGGAAATCCTGGCTCTGGCGAGGGATTTGCCCACCGACTTCTCCCGCGTTCGGGAGGAGGTTGAGAATGTCGATCACGAACTCCGAGAATCGCTCGTCGAAGGGCAGCTAAACGCTGGTGAGGTACTGGACAATGTCTTCCGTGGTGTAGATCTGATCGCAGAATCAGAAGCGGGACGGGCATTCAACTCCTTCTATGAGCTTTTCCTTGACCCGGAGCAATCAAAGCAACTCGATGCCGTGATGGATTCAGTGCAATCGCGGGACTTCATGGTGCAGCTCGGCCCGGAAGAGCGGAGCGAGATCGCGCAATTGGTAGACATGCTCGATTCCTCCTCGGGACAGGTGCATACCTCGCTCACGGGCCTATCGCGGTCCCTAAGGCGCTTCGTGCAGTCCCGAGAAGCAGAATCGCAGCAGGCCCTCACACGGGCAATCAATCAGGCGCAGCAGCAAGCGCTCGAGCTCGCAAAACGAGGGATCGCGCCTTACGAGAAGATCGGCTACGAGCTCGAGCTGACGACGCGGCAACCGACGTCGCTTTCCAGTTGGGAATTACACAACCCGAAGGAATACCGCATCGAGCGGTCAATGGAAGTCAACGAGTCAGGCGAGATCGACTTCGAACAGATGCGTCGGCGTATCCGGGAATCAGAAATTGACTGGCAGGAACTGCGCGACGCAATCAACGATGTGCTCGGCAGAAAGGGGCAAGCATCGATTCGGGAAGTCTTGGAAGAACACCCTGCCACTCAGGGGCTAGCGAGTGTGGTGGGGCTCATCAAACTTGCGCATGATCACGGCGAAAGATCCGACGGTACAGAAGTCCTGCAGTGGGAGAGACCAAGCGGGAAAAGGTATCAAGGGCGGTATGGGCGTTTCGAATTTCGGAGGAAGGTTGGGCGCATCTAAATGGAAAACAAACTGTATGAAGGCGACACCGGAACCTTGACAGGTTTGCAGCGTCGTGCCCTGGCGGAACTCATCCGCGGCCCATACGTGTCGAGCGTGAAATCGCCAGATGTGTTTGCTGCGATATCCAACTCACGTGAGATTCTTGCCCAACAGCTGGATAATCTCTTCCTCACTCTCATTCTCGACGAGCATGCAGGGGTTGCCTACACAAAGGCGTGGGAAGCGGATGTCCCTGAAAAGCGTGCGCTGCTACGCAAACAGTCGTTGACTTTTATGGACACGGTGGTGATTCTCCACCTGCGCCGTGAGCTGGTGACGACGAGCCCCAACGAGCGAACCATCGTGGATGAGGGTGAGGTTTTTGAGGCGACCCTGCCGTATCAAGGCCATGCTGGCACGGACAAGTCCACGCAGCGTAAGCGCTTTACTGCAGCGTGGAACAAGCTGAAGAGCTACTCGATTATTGCCAGCACCCCGACCGAGGGGCGTTTCGAGGTGTCCCCGGTGCTGCGCATCATCTTTTCCAGCGAAGAAATCGCCGCTGTCACCGAGTCTTTCCGAGCTCTCCTGGAGGAAGAACAATGACGACGACTCTGCCTGGCCAATTCCGACTTTCCCAAATCCAGGTTTATAACTGGGGAACATTCGACAACCTTCACTGTGTCGAGGTGCCGCGGGAGGGCTTCCTCATCACAGGCCCTTCAGGTTCCGGCAAGTCGACGCTGATTGATGCGATCTCGACGATTCTTGTTCCGCCCGGCAAGATTCGTTTCAACGCTGCGGCTGATAACCAAGCACACTCGGGCCGTAACTTGGTTACCTACTGCCGCGGTGCCTGGCGCCGCGAGCACTCGATCGAGGCGGACGAACTTACGCAGTCCTACCTTCGAACAGGTGCGACGTGGACGGGCGTCGCTCTACGCTATAGCGATGGGGCAGGGGAGACCGTAACCGCTTGCCGGTTGATGTTTTTGCCCGCTAACGCCTATTCGCGCCAGGAAATCACGGATCTTTACATTTTGCTCCCTCGGGCCGCCGATCTGACAGAGTTTGAGGATCTGGCACAGAAGAATTTGCCGGTTAGTGAGGCGAAGAAGACATACAGCGATGCCCTGCACGTCAGTCGAAATCATCCGAAGTTCAGTTTGGCGCTGCGCCGAGCGGTGGGGATCGCCGATGCCGGTGCTTTGGACCTGCTGAACCGAACGCAATCGGCTAAAACGCTCGGCGATCTTAATCATTTGATGCGTACCTTCATGCTGCCCGAACCAGAGACCTTCGAGATCGCGGAGCAAGCAGCGGAGAATTTCACAGACCTCCGAACGGCGTATGAGTCGGTGGTGAAAACTCGTGAACAGATTGAGCAACTGGCACCGGTGCGCGTGGCAGCAGAGAAGCGTGCAGGGGTCGAAAACAGGCTGACCACGGTAAAGGAGGACCGAGACGGCGTCGAAACCTTCGTTGACGAATGGCAGCAGCGTTTCGCCGAACAGGAGCGGGATCAGTGGACTTCCGAGATTAAGACAGTCAGCGCGAAGATTGAAGAAGCCACCGGGGTTCGAGACGCACACCGGGCGCAAGCAGATCAACTGCGCACGTTGATTCATGGAGCGCAGGATTCTGCCTTGGTTTCTGCACAGGCTCGGCGTGACCGTTTGCAGGACCGGCTGGAGCGAGTGACCAAAGAGGAAGAGGCATTCAATTCCCGGCTCAAATCCATTGGGGCTGCAAAGCCCGGCAGTGTCGAGGAATTCACCAACCTTGTGCTGCAGTTGCGTGAAGAGCGGAAGCGGTTGAGTGCTGCATATGAAACAGAAGACGTAAAGCTGGGTCAGGCGCACGTGCGCGTTTACGAGCTGGGCGAGAACAAGGACAAGCTGGTCGCGGAGCTTGAGGCTTTGCGAAAATACGAATCGGCCATGGATAACCGGTTGCTCCGTGCGCGAGCCTTGATTGCAGAGAAGTCTGGAGTGCGGGAGTCTGACCTTCCATTCATTGCAGACCTCGTGAGTATGAAGCCTGGTGAAGACCATTGGCAAGGAACCGCAGAGCGAGTGATGGGCGGGTTTGCCCGGCGGATCCTTGTCCCAGACGAGCACTATGACCAGGTTTCTTCAGCTATCGATGACACCTATCTCGGTGCGAAAGTGAGCTACACCAGGTTCACTCGGGATCTGGAAGAACAGCGCCCGTCCCGTTTCGTACCGAACTCACTGGGGCTGAAAATCAACGTAAAGTCCGGGCGGTATCACGACTGGATCCAGACCCAACTTTCTACGAAGTTCGATTACTTATGCTGCGGCTCTGTGGAAGAGTTTCGTGCTGCCCGGCGGGCGGTGACTGCAAAGGGTCAGGTGAAACATAACCGCAACGATCACATTAAGGATGATCGCCGCCGAATCGATGACCGTTCGAACTGGGTGCTGTGGGGCAATCTCGCTGACAAGATCGATGCCCTTCAAACAGCGGTGCGCGACATCGTGGCGAAACTTGAAGACGCTGAACGGCGACGCAAGGCCATCGCGGCCGGCCAGGAGAAAAGGCGTGCCCAAATAGCCACGATCGAGCGGCTATTGGAGACGGAACGTTTTCAGGATATCGATGTGTCATCGGTGACCCAGGAGCTTGCAGAAGCCCAGCGAGTCGTTGATGAACTCACTGATGGAAACGCGGAGCTGGCTGAACTGAAAGCGAAGTTGAAGGGCGTTGAAGCTACTCTCGACAAAGTTGAGGAGCACGTCATGGCGCAGCGGAACCAGCTTAGTGTCTCCAAAGCTCGCCTGGAGCAGGCAGAAGAAACGCTTGAGAAGATTCGGAATCGCCGAGGTGGGAAGACCGTCTCTGAGGACGTTGCGACCCGTCTGACAGAACGTTGCACGGCTATCGACCGCACCATTCGGCCCGATAACATCGATGTGCTCAACAATCGCCTCATTCGTGGTATCGAAGATCAGCTCGCAGACCTCAATGCGCACTTCACCAAATATTGTGGTGATCTGGTCAACGCAATGAACCTTTACTTGGTGCGCTGGCCTGATCGGGCGGGTGACCTCAAGGCGGATATGGAGTGGGAGCAGGACTTTCTTCGGGAACTGGGCAGGCTTGAAGCAGACGACTTGCCCCGTTTTGAACAGCGTTTCCGGGACATGCTGCAAGACGAAACCCACAAGCATCTCGGTCGGCTGCGCCGTTTAATCCGTGACGCGACAGCGAAGACTCGCAGCTCGATCCAGATGATTAATGATTCACTTGCGGAAGTCGAGTTCTATCCGGGTGCTTACCTGACGATCGAGGTGAGGGAGGCACAGCCCGCGATCGCCCGCAATTTCGTTGAACTTCTGGATTCCGCACTAGCAGGGATTATCAATGAAGCTGATCAGGAGGAGAGCGAGCACCGATTCCATAAGCTGCAGGCGGTGATCGACGCAGTGACGGTCTCGGACGGTACGACAACTCGTGATCGCCAGTTGCGTCTGGATACGAGGCAACACGTGAAGTTCCTGGGAGTGGAATACAGCGAGGATGGAACGCGCGGTGCGGTCTATGACTCGTCGGAAGGACTCTCGGGCGGCCAAGCCCAAAAGCTGTCCTCCTTCTGCCTGGCTGCAGCCTTGCGTTACAGGCTGACTGGGATGGGCTTGCCAGCCGCACAAGAAAAGAAATCCATTGTCCGGGTGGGGGAGGACATTTATCCGCGATTCGGCACGATCGTTCTGGATGAAGCTTTTGATCGTGCGGATACGGAGTTCACTCGGGCTGCGATGGAGGCCTTTCGCCGCTTTGGTTTCCACATGATTCTGGCCACGCCCGAGAAGCTGCTGCAGACCGTGCAGGACTACATCGGGGGTGTGCTGATGGTGGAATGCCCAGACCGGAAGCGATCGCGAACGAGTTCTCTGACGATCGAGGAGGTCCAGGATGAAGACTCCTGATCAGGTGCGCCAACGCGCTGCGGTCTTTTATTCACGTAACCACCGCAGCTGGTTGGCCGGGGAATTCAAGATGCTGACCATCAACCTGGATCCGCCGACTGGAAGGTCGGCAGAGCGTGATGACGGCGCTGCCGTGAGAGCCTGGGTGGCACAGTGGAACCGCAGTTCAATTACCGTCGAGTGGGAGGATAAAAAGCTCAGCTATTTGGGGACTTATTCGCTGCCTCGGCGAGTTGTTCTCGCGGACGCGGATACTGCGGCTCGCGTGGCCGGCAAACTCGATCATTGGCAACGCCTCCGCACGGTCTTGGACCGTTTCTGCACGGAATTGGGGGAGAGCGTTCGACCTGAGCTCATCAGGCACCTTTCTGCGTGGGACGACTGGAATGATACGACTGTGGAGCAGTTCATTGCTGTTGTCCGGTGGGTTCACGAGCACGAGGTCAGCGACTTTTATATTCGCGAATTGCCAATCTTTGGTGTCGATAGCAAATGGTTCGAGGCACACAGGGCGGTCGTTGAAGCGGTGGTCGGGCCACTGAACTTCAAGCCGAAGCCCCAGTTGGTGGAGATCCGCAGCCTTGACCCGACACTGGGAATTGGCGGTTTGCGGCACTTGGCATGTCCGGCGGCAGAACTCCGTGAGATCCCGGGGGCGCGAGTTCTTATCGTTGAAAATCACCAGAGTTTCCTTGCCTTGCCAGACTTGCCCGCGACGATCGCGATCTTCGGTGGTGGATTGAACGCTGCCAGGATCGTCCAGCAGATGCCATCGCTAGAGGCGAAGGAAGTTCTTTATTGGGGAGATCTAGATTCGCATGGTTTCTATATCCTGGAACTCGTCAGGCGATACGTGCCTCATGCGCGATCTGTTCTCATGGACCTGGATACGGTCCGTGACCACGTTGATCTTGCGGTGGAAGAACCGCAACCTAGCCGGTTCGAGCCTGAGCTGTTGAGCTACGGGGAGCGCTTGGCATTGGACTATCTCCGGGGGCGTTCTGCGGGCGGGTGCTTGCGCGTTGAGCAGGAAAGAATCTTGTTTGACTATGCGCAGCAGCAGCTGCGTCGGGCAGTGAGTTCCAGTGGGACTGGTGCATAGCAGCGGCAGTAGACCCGGAGCTTGTGAATCAGTCGGCTAATATTCCGCTCATGAGGAAAACCACCCTTTTCCACTGTTCCCGGCGCTCACCAGGAGCTTCACGACGCCGGTGATGCAGCGAAGATGAACTCCCTGCGCGCCGGAGTTTTGGGCGCCAACGACGGCATTGTTTCCGTTGCTGCCCTGCTTATCGGCGTGATTGCCACCGGCGCGGGAGATAAGGCCATCTTGATGGCAGGCCTGGCTGCCACCATTGCAGGCGGGGTGTCCATGGCTTTGGGGAGTTTGTGTCCGTGTCCGCCCAGCGGGACTCCGAGCAGTTCTTGGTGGCCAAGGAGAGGCAGGAGTTGCGGGAGGCTCCGGAAGAGGAGATGGAGGAGCTCGCGGGGATACTTTCCGGCTACGGCATCAACCTGTCAGCGACGGTCGAAAAGTAGCCCACTTCTGACGGTGGAAAAGTAGCCCAATTGTGCTTGTGGTTTACTCTAGTGCCTTGCTGCGTTCTGCGTTTACGGAAGGCAGGATATCTTCGTGACCGTTGATGCGGTAGCTGGTTCCTTTGTGTGTGAGGATCTCTGCGTGGTGGACTACGCGGTCGATCATGGCTGCGGCGATTGTCTGATCGCCGAAGCATTCACCCCATCGCGAAAACGGAAGATTCGAAGTCATAATCAGCGACGCTTTCTCATACCTGGTTGATACCAGCTGGAAAAACAGGTTGGCCGCTTCAGCCTCGATGGGAATGTATCCGACTTCATCGACGACAAGAAGATCGTAGCGCCCCAGCTTGGTCAGCAGTTTTGGCAGTTCTCCCTGGTCATGCGCCTGGGTAAGTTTCTGCACCCAGCCAGCAGCGGTGTCAAACAAAACCCTGTAGCCCTGCCTGGCAGCGATAACTCCTAGTCCAATCGCCAAGTGAGTTTTGCCGGTACCAGGTGGGCCGAGGAAGATGACATTGCTTGCCTGGCTTATCCATGCTGAGGTTTCTAGGCGCGCAATCTTTGCTCGGTCGATGCTGGGCTGGATGGTGAAATCGAATTCTTCAATCGTCTTCACCTGGGAAACCCCGCTCGCTTTATTCGCGCATTGGCTCCAGATTCTTGTCGGGCAGAAGCTTCAACAGATAACACCGCAGCTAAGTACTCTTCAAAGCTCCACCCGTCCTCACGAGCTTGTTCAGCGGTTTCGAAATAGGTAGCGCGAATACGAGGAGCTTTTAACACCTTGGAAATGTGGGATAATTCAGAATCAATCTGACGATGATCTTTAGTCGTCATGCTGACTGCTCCCATCCTGCAATCTTGTCGTAGATACTCAAGTCGGCAGCTTCAACAGCAATATCGCACGCCTGTGGTTTCGGCGCTGCCAAGCTTTGACGCATCTGTTTAGCCAGATGTTGATGGTCAGGATCGGTCACCGTGATGTTTTTACCCCACACACGCCGATGGTCTGCAACAATGACTCCAGCGCTATCAGTGACAAGGACCCTATGAAGCTCAACGAAAATAGTCACAATCTTGCCGATTGCTGCAGGTGATACCGAATAACGGTTGGAGTCAACAGACACATAGTAGTTCCTTGGCAAGCGCACTTGACGCCGAAGCCCAGTCTGCGGCGCATACGGTGGCAGGACAGACATCGCCTCCTTATCCGCTTTCCACCGATCTACTGGGCGTTGTTTCAACGTGGCATGAATACGCTTATTAGCAATGCCATCAATCCAGGAGTCTAACTGGGCTTGGGCATCAATGTGATCGTTGAACCGCCGGCCCGGAAAGAATGAAGTCTCCAGGTACTCGTTATGGCGTTCAACGATGCCCTTGGTTTCCGGATCTCGTGGCGGCGCTTGGCGGACTTTAAGTCCTAACGTGCCAGAAAATCCAACGACTTGATCCACCAGCCTTTTCTGGCCAATACCCGACTCGTGATCCCATAAGAGTTGCTGGGGCACTACCTGGAAGCGGTCGTGCAGCAGCATCCACATCCCAGACACCAAGTCGCCTGTCGTCTTGGTCGGCAAGACACACGCCGCCATAAACCGCGAATAGGACGAAACCATCACCAACACCGGAAACTTCGCTGGTACACCCTGATCATTGGTGATTCCGTCTTCGGGGAACATGAGATCGCATTGAATCTGCTGACCAGGCTTATGATCAAGAACATCAACCGGATCCTTGGGCATGTACTCAGGCCTGATACGGCGAACATTCTCCCTAAACCAAGACATAGACCCTGACCAGCCCACCCGTTGAGCTAGCACCGTAGCTGGTAGATCTGGTACATCATCAAGTAAAGCGCGTACATCAAGTTCAAACTCATCAAACGCGGTCTTTTGAGGAGCACGCTGCTTATACGAAGGCGGAGTATTCGAAGCTAAAGCCCGCTCGACGGTTTTCTTCGCGCAGCCAACGGTGCTGGCAATCTTTCGAATCGACATACCTTCATTGCGCAAGATTCTGATCTGCGCCCAATCATCCATGGAAATCACCCATCCAATTGTTCTCGGATGGGCTACTTTTCAACCGTCACTGACAGTTTTTGGTACCGGTGTTCTGGGGACTCGGTACTGTCGTGTTCCGGGTAGTTGGTACTGGGACGGGCCGACGGAGTCTTCGTGAGGTGAGTATTCCAAAGGTAGATCATTTCTGGTGATGGATGATCGGCGTGCTTGCTCATTCACACACATGAAAACCACTGGGTCATCGGTACTGGGGCTGGGCTTGGATTATCCATATGGATATGATGATGTGCGCTTTGAAAACCTCGGAACGATCCCTGCACTACGAAAGTAGGCGTAAATCGCCGCGGTTATTGATTTATCCGGGGAATTGGCTCGCATCAATGGTCGAAGTCCGATCTGCGAACTCGTCGCGGGAGAGCTGGCCTATTCCGGCGGGGAGGCAGCCCAGTAGCGGCAGGCCGGTAACCTTCGGCATTTCCTTCACGTTCAGTTGGGTCGCTAGGTCTGGCTGTGCAGGCAGCGAGCCACCAATGAGCCCCAGTACCTCCAGGCCTCGGTTACGGGTGGCTTCGACGGTGAGCTCCGCAGCGTTGAGGCTTCCCAAACCCATGCTGGTGACGATGATGAGTGGAGCGCCGAGGTCGGCGGCGATATCGGCGAGCGTGAAGTTGTCAGCCAGTCGCACGAGGAGGCCGCCGGCGCCTTCGACGAGCACAACATCCGCCTCGATACTGCGAATCCACTCAACGAGTTCTTTGCGGTCTGGCTGGGGCATTCCCGCGCGCCGGGCCGACAGGTTGGGGGCAAGCGGCTCGGGGTAGCGCACAAACTCGCGGGTCTCAACCCCGGCGAGGCGGGAGATGGTGGGGGCGTCGCCAAGCCCGGCAGGCTCACCTGTCTGAACGGACTTGGCCACGATGACATGCTTGCCTGCAGCCTTGAGCTGGGCGGCGATGGCTGCGGTGGCGATGGTCTTGCCCACGTCGGTGTTGGTTCCCGTAATGCAAATGATCATGCGGCCTCCCCGGCTGCGTGGATGGCGCGGCAGATGCGCGCGATGTCCTCGTCTGTACAGATATAGGGCGGCATGGCGTAGATGAGCCGCCCGAACGGCCGCAGCCATACTCCGTGCTTAAGGGCCGCTTCAGTGGCAGCGGCCATGTCAACCTCGTGGTCCATTTCCAGCACGCCAATAGCGCCGCGCACTCTGGTGAGGCCGGGTGCGCCCTGAAGTCCCTTACGCAGACCTGCCTCAATTCGCGGTACTGCGCTGCGCCACTGGCCCTCCGCGATGAGCGCGGTGGATTCCGCGGCGACCGCGCAGGCGAGAGGATTGGCCATAAAGGTTGGGCCATGCATGAGTGGGGTGGGCTGCATGCGCTTGGCGACGTCCCCCGTGGCCAACGTCGCCGCCAGTGAGATGAAGCCACCGGTCAGTGCCTTGCCAACGCACATAATATCCGGCACAACGCCGGCGTCCTGGGTGACGAAAAGCGAGCCGGTGCGCCCAAATCCGGTGGCGATTTCATCGGCGATCATGAGGATTCCGTGCTTGTCGCATAAGCGGCGCACACCCGCTACCAGTGCATTGTCATGAAAGCGCATGCCGCCGGCACCCTGTACGCCCGGTTCGATGATGATGGCGGCGACGTCATCAGTAATGAGGCGCTCCATCTGCGCCAGGTAGTCTGACTGCTCGGACTCGCTCGCGCCTTCCGTGGGCGGGGCAGGGGCGAAGACCTGCTCTGTCAGTGTGCCTGCCCAGAGCGAATGCATTCCGCCCTGAGGATCGCAGACGCTCATCGCGCCGAAGGTATCGCCGTGGTACCCCGAGCGCCAGGTCAGCAGTTTGGTGCGTTCCGGCGGGGAGGCCTGCAAGGCCATCTTGATGGCGACTTCAACGGACACGGATCCGGAATCTGAGTAGAAGACATGGGAGAAGTCTCCGCGGGTCAGTTCCATGAGCTGAGTGGTCAGGCGTGCCGCGGGCTCGTGGGTAAGTCCGCCGAACATGACGTGGCTAAAGCGATCAATCTGTTCTTTAGCAGCATTGACTAGTCGGGGGTGCGAGTGCCCATGGCAAGCAGCCCACCAGGAACTCATGCCGTCGATAACGCGGCGGCCATCGGCGAGCTGAAGAAAGGCACCATCTGTGCCGATGACCTCAAACGCGGGCGCGCCGGGTGCGGCATACGGGTGCCACATGTGGGCGGAATCTACTGCCGCTACTTGAACACTGTTCAAAAACTTCACCCATTTATCTGTACCACATACAAAAGTTGTGCATAATTCCTTGGTATGACAGTAATTGAACAGCGTTCAAGTAAAAGGTTTTCACCCGCCATTCCCGCGGTTGCGGGCATTGAGATGTGGGAGCGTTTTAGTTTCTATGGAATGCAGGCCATTCTGGCCTATTACCTCTATGACCAGGCGGGCGGGCTGGGGATTGAGCAAACCCATGCCACTGCGCTAGTTGGCGCGTATGGTGCTGTGCTCTATCTCTTCACGTTTGTCGGCGGCTGGGTCTCCGACCGTGTACTCGGTGCTGAGCGCACTCTGCTGTTGGGTGCATTCCTGCTGATGTGCGGGCATGTATCGCTGTCCCTAATTCCAGGGTTCCCCGGCTTGTTCGCGGGGCTGTTCCCGCTTGCACTAGGTTCCGGCTTGCTCAAGACCGCAGCAATCACTGTGCTGGGGGCAGCGTTTCCGGCCGAAGGCAACAATAGTGCTTTCCAGATTTTCTACCTCGGTATTAACGTCGGTGCAGTTGCTGGACCGATGCTGACTGGTTGGCTGTCCGAAGCTTATGGCTATCACGCAGGTTTTGGTGCCGCTGCGGGCTTGATGCTTATCGGTTGCGTGTCTTACTTGCTGCTGCGCTCACGCCTTTTGGCCAGTATCAGCGTTGACATCACCCGTCCTTCAAACCCGATTGCCCCGAAGCATCTCGCCCCAGTGGCAGGTGCTGCTGTTCTAGTCTGCGCATTAGGAGTCTGGTGCCTTGCCTCGGGTACCCTGACGCCTGACCGCATGGCTTTTGTTTTACTTCTCACTACTGTGGCGGTGGCAGTTGGCCTGATTGTTACTATGTTGGTTTCCTCGCGAGTGAGTGCGCCTGAGCGTCGTCGGGTCAGGGCTTTCCTTCCGCTTTTTGTGGCCTCCACAATGTATTGGGCGCTGCAATCCCAAACTTATGGAGTGCTTGCGGTGTATTCCGATCAGCGCCTAGATCGCAGCATCGCTGGTTTTGAGATTCCGGCGGCGTGGACGCAGTCTCTCAATCCCTTCTTTATCTTGGCTTTCGCACTGCCCATTGCTGCATTCTTGGCCAAAAGGACGGTGCATCGCAACCGTGTGATGGGCGGTGGTCTGGCGCTAGCTGGTGCGGGGCTGTTTATCCTTCTGCCTTTTGTGAGTGCTACTGCGGTTCCATTCCTGGCGTTAGCGCTGTGCATCATGCTCATGAGCATCGGAGAGCTCTTCATCGGGCCCATTGGTATGGCGGCGACAACTGCCTATGCGCCCGCAGCTTTTAAGACCCGCTTCTCTGCTTTGTTCTTTCTTTCCCTAGCTATCGGAACTTCGCTTTCCGGCAGCTTGTCCACGCTGTACTCGGCTGATACCGAGTTTCTCTATTTAGTGGTCGTGGGAACCGTCCCAGTTGTTACTGGTGGCACTATCGCTCTTTCGGGCTTAAGCAGGGCAAAGCTGTCGTAGAAGCGGGCGATTGGCGGAAGTTGCGCAAACTGAAGCGTCCTGGGGTTAGTTCCTACCTCAGCTTAGGATGGATTGAACTACGCCTAGAAAGTATTCCGTTGAGTTTAAGGAGAAGGCGGTCCATCAGATCATCGAAAATGGTCCGCCTGGAGTCCTGCTCACGGCAGCGCGCCTACACGGAGGTTGGTGAGCTCCTTGGTGTATCTCACCACACGTTGCGGGCTTGGTACCGTGACAGCGCTTCAGTACGTGATGACTCTGACGCGTCAGGCGGCGAGACAATGGAGGAAGAGCTCAAGCGTCTGCGCCGCGAAAACCGCGAGCTGAAACGAGCAAACGGAATCCTCAAAACTGCCTCGGCTTTTTTCGCAGCGGAACTAAGCCCAGGACGCTTCAGTCAGTGGCGTGCACAAACATGCACGCCACTGCCCTGCAGGTTTTTGATTCCAATTGTTTAAGAGGCTTCTTGCCCTTTGGGATTAGTAGTCCGACATACTGACGGGCGCAACGAGCGCAAAAAGCTAAGACCCCACCGCGCGAGCCTTCGGGGCTACGGATGGGGTCTCTGCCGACACCGGCGGCGTCAAACAGCTAGAGCAGCTTAAAGCAGCCCTTAGCAGTCGTAGTACATCTCGAACTCCTGCGGCGTCGGGCGCAGGCGAACAGGTGCGATCTCGTTGTCGTACTTGTAGGCGATGTAGGTGTCGATCAGGTCGTCGGTGAACACGCCGCCTTCGGTCAGGAACTCGTTGTCCTCCTCCAGAGCCTTCAGGGAAGCCTCCAGGCTGGTCGGAGCCTGCGGAATGTCCTTGGCCTCCTCCGGCGGCAGCTCGTACAGGTCCTTGTCGACCGGAGCGTGCGGCTCGATACGGTTTTTCACACCATCCAGTCCAGCCAGCATCATCGCAGCGAAGCCGAAGTACGGGTTACCGCTCGGGTCCGGAGCGCGGAACTCAATGCGCTTCGCCTTCGCGTTGGAGCCCGTGATCGGGATACGCACCGCAGCGGAACGGTTACGCTGCGAGTACACCAGGTTAATCGGAGCCTCGAAGCCCGGAACCAGACGGTGGTAGGAGTTCAGCGTCGGGTTCGTGAAGGCCAGCACAGCGCCAGCGTGCTTCAGGATGCCACCGATGTAGTAGCGGGCGATGTCGGACAGGCCGGCGTAACCGGACTCGTCGTAGAACAGCGGCTCGCCGTCCTTCCACAGCGACTGGTGAGCGTGCATGCCCGACCCGTTGTCGCCAGCCAGCGGCTTCGGCATGAAGGTCGCGGACTTGCCGGCCTGCCAAGCGGTGTTCTTGATGATGTACTTGAAGGACTGCAGGTCATCCGCAGCGTGCAGCAGGGTGTTGAACTGGTAGTTGATCTCCTGCTGGCCACCGGTGCCGACCTCGTGGTGCGCGCGCTCCAGCTTGAAGCCAGCGTTCGCCAGGTTACGGGCCATGTCGTCGCGCAGATCCTGGTAGTGGTCGTACGGAGCGACAGGGAAGTAACCACCCTTCATGCGGGTCTTGTAGCCCAGGTTCGGGGTGCCATCCGGGTTAACCTCTGCACCGCGGTTCCACCAGCCCTCGACGGAATCCAGCTCGTAGAAAGCACGGTTAGTGTCTGCCTCGTAACGCACGGAATCGAAGAGGTAGAACTCCGCCTCAGCGCCGAAGAAGCAGGTATCCGCAATGCCCGTGGAAGCCAGGTACTGCTCGGCCTTGCGGGCAACGTTGCGCGGGTCGCGGGAGAACGGCTCGCGGGTAAAAGGATCGTGGACGAAGAACTTAACGTTCAGCGTCTTGGCCTTGCGGAACGGATCGATCCTGGCGGTGTTCAGGTCCGGCAGCAGGTTCATGTCCGACTCTTCAATCGTGGTGAAACCACGGATGGACGAACCGTCGAAGGCCAGGCCTTCTTCCATCGCGTCCTCGTCGAATTCCGAAGCAGGGATGGTGAAGTGCTGCTCTACACCGGGCACATCGGTGAAGCGAACGTCTACGAACTCGACGTCGTTATCCTTGATGTACTTTGCGACTTCTTCTGCGGTCTTGAATGGCACTGTAATCTTCTTCCGTTCCTTGCAGTGGGAATCTCAAACTGTTGCGACAACATATAAAAGCAACACAATCGATCCTACGCATAAAAGCCCCGGCCTCAGGCAAACTTTAACGAAATTGTGCCACCTAGTTGGGGGCAGCTAGGCTCTAAAACATCATGAGTAAATCCCGTAGCTGGCTCGAAGGCCCCCTAGTCCCAGGCGAAAACGAAGACCTCGCCGACCTCAGCCCGTACCCCGGCGCCCGGCTGGGGCTTCCCAAGGAAGGCCCGGGCTCGCTGTCGACTTTGTTCCCCCGGATTGGTGCCCTCGCCATCGACTGGCTGGCCTGCTACGCCCTGGCGTGGTTCGTCGTCTCCATGACAAGTGCCCTGGGCGATGCTGCCACCGCCACCATTATTTTCTTCATCGTCTGGCGCATCCTGACGGTCTGGCTCTTCGCACAGTCGCCGGGGCACGCAATCGTCGGCATTGGCGTGGCACGCATCGACCAGCCCGACGAGCGTGTGGGGCTGTGGCGCTCTGTAGTGCGCGCCCTGTTGACGGTCTTCCTCTTCCCCCCGATTATTCAAGACACTGACGGCCGCGGCATGCACGACCGCGCTACGGGAACGGCCGTCATTCGCACCCGCTAGCCGCTAGTTCTGCCGCGCTGTTACTTCTTGCCGCGCTGTTACTTCTTGCCGCGCTGCGCTGCGCGGCGGGCACGGCGGTTCATGCCGGACATCTTCGCGCCCTTCGGCATGGGGCCCTTCGGCATGTTGTTATTCGGATTGCTTAGTCGCGAGATCGACTCGACCCTGGAGTTAAGGGCGTCCACCTCATCCTTCTTGATGTTGCGCGGCAGGCGCATCAGGTGGTTCTGCAACTTCTTTACCGGCACCTGGCCCTCGTCGTTGCCGACGATCACGTCGTAGATCGGGGTCTTGCCCAGGATGCGCGCAAGCTTCTTACGCTCCTGCGCCATCATCGGCTTGAGGCGGTGCGGTGCGCCCTCGCCGACCAGCACGACGCCGGGGGTGCCTACCACGCGGTGCACTGCGTCCATGTGGGTATTGGACGCCACGCCGGCCTCCGTAATCCACTTCATGCCTACGCCATCACGCATGTTGGACAGAGCCCATGCAGCGGCTCCCGCCTCGCCTTCGATCTGGTCGTACACGCCAGTCTGCAAGCGACGGGAGAATGTCCACATCGCCGCGATCACGCCGATTATGATGCCGACGATCAGGTTCAGCCACCACCAGCCGAAAACCAGGCTGAGCAGCAGCATCAGCACAACGGGAATCAGGAAGGCCAGAACCATAAACGGGATAAGCTTCTTATCCCGTCCCTTTTGCAGCTTAAAGGCCTGCCACAGCTGGGAGCGCGTCTGCTTGCGCTGCTCCTTCTTCGCAGCCTTGGCAGCCTTCTTCTCTTCCTTGACCCTTACGTCCTTTTTATCCTTCGCCATGGAACTAACAATAAGGCATGAATAAAGGCGGGGCGAAAGTGCCCCGCCGTGATGCTGCTGGCCGCGCGCGGCCAGCGTCAGCGTTAGCGCATCGCGCACACTAGCGCCAACGCCAGCGCCTCGCGCAGTTAGCGGCGCGACGCGGTGACCGGCGTGTCCTCCGAAGCGCCGTAGCGCTCCAGCAGGGTAGAGGCCTCCTGCGACGTGGTGGAATCCAGAGTTTCCTCCAGGTGCTTCAGGTTCTCCGGGATAGCCTCCCCGCGGGCCTGCTTGGCCTGGGCGTACAGGCGGCCAGCGCGGTAAGAGGAACGCACCAACGGTCCGGACATAACAGCCTTGATGCCCAGCTCGTAGGCCGCGTCGGAGTGCTCCATGAACTCCTCCGGCTTCACCCAACGCTCAATCGGGTGGTGCATGGAGGACGGGCGCAGGTACTGGGTGATCGTCAGAATGTCGGTGCCAGCGTCCGCCAAGTCCTTAATAGCCGCGCGCACTTCCTCCTTCTTTTCGCCCATGCCCAGGATCAGGTTGGACTTCGTCACCAGGCCGTAGTCGTGCGCCGCCTGAATGACCTCCAGGGAACGCTCGTACTTGAAGGCCGGGCGGATGCGCTTGAAGATGCGCGGAACGGTCTCCAGGTTGTGCGCAAACACCTCCGGCTGGGAATCGAAGACGACCTTCAGCAGCTCCGGGCGGTTGGAAAAGTCGGGCGTCAGATTCTCCACACCCGTGTTCGGGTTCAGCTCGTGGATCTTCCGCACAACCTCCGCGTACAGCCACGCGCCCTCATCGTCCAGGTCATCGCGGGTCACGCCAGTGATGGTGGCGTAGCGCAGCCCCATCTCGCGGACATTCTCCGCCACGCGGCGCGGCTCATCGCGATCCAGCGGGGACGGGCGGCCGGACTTAATCTGGCAGAAGTCGCAGCGGCGCGAACAGGTATCGCCGCCGATGAGGAACGTCGCCTCGCGATCCTCCCAGCACTCGTTGATGTTCGGACAGCCGGCCTCCTGGCACACAGTGTGCAGGCCAGCGCCCTTCACACGGTTCTTAATATCCCGGTATTCCGGGCCGACCTTCGCAGTCGTGCGGATCCACCGCGGCTTCGACTCGATGGGGGTCTGGGCATTCTTCGCCTCGATGCGCAGCATCCGGCGTCCATCTGCAGTCACACTCATGCCGACTAGCCTACGCCGGCGGAGGCTCAGGAATCCACCTGCAAGTCGCCGTTCAATGCGTCGACGAGGTGCCGGGCCAGCAGGGAATGGGCGTCCGAAACAGTAACCTCGCGCCCAAGCTCCTCAGTAAGAGTCGTGACACCCGCATCCGCCAGCCCACAAGGCACAATATGGTCGTAGTACTCCATGGTGTTGTTGCAGTTCAAGGACACACCATGCATGGTCACGCCGCGCGTCACGCGGATGCCGATCGCGGCGATCTTACGTGCGGGCTTAAGCTCATTCTTTATGACGCCCGCAGGCAGCCACACGCCCGAACGCCCTTCTACGCGGCCGGTGCCGTGCAGGCCTAGATCTTCACAAGTTTGGATTAGCGCCTGTTCGAGGCGGCGGACATAATCGACCACGTCCACCGGGTCGGCGAGCTTGATGATGGGGTAGGCGACCAGCTGGCCGGGGCCGTGCCAGGTGATGCGGCCTCCCCGGTCAACGTCGACGACGGGCAGGCCGTTGGTGGGGCGGTCGGAGGGCTCGGTGCGCTTGCCGGCTGTGTATGTCGGCGGGTGCTGGAGCAGCAGGATGGTGTCTGGGATTTTGCCTTCGGCGCGTTGAGCGGCGAGGTCCGCCTGGAGGTGCCAGGTGTCCTCGTAGTCCACCGTGCCGAGTTCGCGGATGTCGATGTCGCGGATGTCGATGTCGCGGGTGTCGATGTCGGATGCTGTGGTGCCGGTGTTTGCTTTGCGGATGCTGCCTTGCTGGAATCCCATGGTGGCGATGATACTCCAGTGGTTCTGTGGTGCTGCTGGGTGCTGTTCAATGGGTGCCGGGTTCTGCCGGGAGTGGGGCTGGAGTTTCTGGTGGTGCTGCATATATCAGGTGGTGACTTTGATGCTGGCGCCTCCGGCGGCCAGCGCCTGCTGAACGCAGCTAAATGTCGGAAAAGTTGCATTTCTTCAAATCTGCACTGATGTTCACTTTCCCAAAATGCCCCTGACCTGCACTTTTATATAGTTGAAAGTCTTTGCCATTAACAAATTGCAACTTTTTCGACATTTAAGACACTGGGGGTGGCGTTAGCCCTGGCTTCTGGGCATTAGGTGTTGCTCTGTGGTGGCAAATGTCGCTGAATCGGGAATTAGTCAAAACAGAATCCGGATTCAGAAAAAGTGAAACTCTCTGACCTGCGCTTATGTATAGATGCAACTCATTGTCTTTAACGTATTCCCGTTCTAACGACATTTGAGGGTTCTGAAGGCTGCTAGAGAGGTCCGGGACTACTGGACTGCCATCGGGAGCCACTATGCGGGGCTAGCAAACGCAAAAACGCCGACCCCGCGGGAAGCGGGGCCGACGCTCTGCCAGGATAGCTGGCGCTTAATGGCAGGCGGCAGCTAACAGCCTAGAGCTTAGAGCTCCAGGTCCTCGGTGAAGTCCGAGTTCTCCAGGCGGTCACGCAGGGTGGACATGAAGCGACCTGCGTCGGCACCGTCGATGACCTGGTGGTCGTAGGTCATCGGCAGGAAGACCATCTGGCGGATAGCGATGGCCTCGCCGTCGTCTTCGCTCAGCACAACCGGGCGCTTCACGATAGCGCCGGTGCCGATCATGGCAGCCTGCGGCGGGACCAGAATCGGGGTGTCGGTCAGGGCGCCCTCAGAGCCGATGTTGGTGATGGTGAAAGTGCCACCGGACAGGTCGTTCGGCTTCAGCTTCTTGTTGCGCGCACGGTCGGCAATGTCGACGATGGCCTTGGCCAGCTCCGGCAGGGTCATGTCCTGCGCGTCGTGGATGACCGGGCTCAGCAGGCCAGCCTCGGTGTCGACGGCGATACCCAGGTTGACCCGCTCGTGGTAGGTCATTTCCTTGGTCTCTGCGTTGTAGGATGCGTTGACGTTCGGGTGGGAAATCAGAGCCTCGACCGCTGCCTTTGCGAAGAACGGCAGGTAGGTCAGGTTCACGCCGTGCTTGTCGGCGAAGGCCTGCTTGTTGGCCTTGCGCAGTTCAGCAACGTGAGTCATGTCGACCTCGTGGACCTGGGTCAGCTGAGCTGCAGCGTGCAGGGAATCCAGGGTGGTCTTTGCGGTGATCTCGCGGATGCGGCTGACCTTCTTGGTGGTGCCGCGCAGCTCCTGCTTAGCCGGGTCGACCTTGTAGGAGGAAGCGCGCGGGCCAGCCGGGGAAGCGGACTTCGCGGAAGCGCCGGATGCGGAGGTGCCTTCTGCTGCAGCCAGGATGTCCTGCTTACGGATACGGCCACCGACGCCGGTTCCTTCGACCGTCGACAAATCGACGCCATGCTTCTCAGCCAGCTTGCGTACCAGCGGAGTCACGTAGGGGAGGTTGCCCTCGGCCGGCTCCGACTGCTTTGCAGCAGGCTTGGAGGGCTCGGCCTTCTTTTCGGCCTTCGCTTCAGCCTGCTTAGCCTCGGCCTTCTTCTCTTCCTCCTTCGGCTCGGCCTTCTTTTCGTCGGCCTTGTTGGAGTCGTCAGAGTCGTCGGACTTGGAGCCGGAAGCGGCGGCGTTTTCGTCGCCGATGCGGGCGATGACGGCGCCGACGTCGACAGTGTCATCCTCGTTGGCGAGGATCTCTACCAGGGTGCCTGCGACCGGGGAGGGGATCTCGGTGTCGACCTTGTCGGTGGAGACCTCCAGCAGGGGCTCGTCGACCTCGACCTTGTCGCCGACGCTCTTGAGCCACTGGGTGATGGTGCCCTCGGTGACGGATTCGCCGAGCTCCGGCATGGTGACGTCCTCGGCCTCACCGGAACCAGCAGAACCGGAACCAGCGGAACCGGAAGCATTAGAGCTGGAAGCGGAGTCGGAATCGGAGGAAGAGGCGGAGTCGTCGGACTCAGCGGCGGACTCGGAGTTGTTGGACTTGGAGCCGGAAGCGGCGGCGTTTTCGTCGCCGATGCGGGCGATGACGGCGCCGACGTCGACAGTGTCATCCTCGTTGGCGAGGATCTCTACCAGGGTGCCTGCGACCGGGGAGGGGATCTCGGTGTCGACCTTGTCGGTGGAGACCTCCAGCAGGGGCTCGTCGACCTCGACCTTGTCGCCGACGCTCTTGAGCCACTGGGTGATGGTGCCCTCGGTGACGGATTCGCCGAGCTCCGGCATGGTGACGTCCTCGGCCTCACCGGAACCAGCAGAACCGGAACCAGCGGAACCGGAAGCATTAGAGCTGGAAGCGGAGTCGGAATCGGAGGAAGAGGCGGAGTCGGAATCGTCGGAAGACTCAGCGGAGTCGTCAGAAGACTCAGCCTTGGCTGCGTCGCTGGAATCGTTGTCGCTGGAGCTGTCGGCGTCCGAACCAGAAGGCTCTTCGCCCTCCTCACCGATCTCGGCGATGACGGCGCCGACATCCACAGTGTCGTCTTCCTCAGCGATGATCTTCAGCAGAACACCACTTACCGGAGAAGGGATCTCCGTATCAACCTTGTCGGTGGATACCTCCAGCAACGGCTCGTCGACGGAGACCTTGTCTCCGACCTTCTTCAGCCACTGAGTAACGGTGCCCTCGGTTACGGACTCGCCCAGTTCGGGCATTTCGACGGAGTACGCCATGGTGTTTGAAGCTCCTCAAGCTAAACGGAAATCAGCTGTGGTTATTTGGTTGAAATACTACCTAAGTCTACGCGCCTTGACTCTGCGCCGTTGTTCGCCCCTGGTCGTGCGTCCACTAGAATCGCTTAGCGTGTTTAATCTCTTCGGCCGGAACAAGAACAGCTCCACCCGCCCGCCACGCGCGCCAGGGGAGACTGTTCGCCCCAAAGACCTGGTATACCTGCAGCAATGGGCAGGCACCCGCACCGGAGTCGAGGGGTTCGTGGAGCCGGAAACCATCGTCAACGAAATGTCCGTAGTGCTGGTCGACAGCGAAGGGGAGTGGACGCGCCGCCGCATCGGCGGGCCGAAAGGCATCGACAAGGTAGCCCACACGGTGGGGATTCCGCTGTACTTTGCGGAGGAGACCGGCTACCCGCAGCGCATGCGCGACCGCATTGAACGCGACCGGCTGATCAAGAAGCGCCTCGAGCAGCGCGAACGGCGCGCACAATTCGAGCAGCGCCGCACCGAGCAAGAGGGCTAGCCGCTAGCCCTTCAGCGCAATATCCTCCAGCGCCGCGATGATGGTGCGCACTGGCGAGCCCGTCGCCCGCTTCGGGGTGTACCCATGCGGCGCGCCGTCGTTGTAGGCTGGCCCGGCCACATCGATGTGCACCCACTGCACGCCCTCGGCCACAAACTTCTTAAGGTAGTGCCCCGCCACGGACATGCCACCCCAGCGGGAGGCCGAAATGTTCTTGATATCCGCCACATCGGACTGCAGCGCCTCGCCCAGCTCCGCGGGCAGAGGCATCGGCCAGCCGGCATCGCCCACGCGCTGGGAAATCATCGCCACGCGGTCGCGGAAATCCATCGAACCCATGATGCCCGGCGTGCGGTCGCCCAGTGCCACCAGCTGCGCGCCGGTCAGGGTAGCGGTCTCGATCAGGTAATCCGGCTTATCCTCGCACGCGCGCACGATCGCGTCGGCCAGCACCAGGCGTCCCTCGGCGTCTGTATTCCACACCTCGGTGGTGGTGCCGCCGTAGTGGCGCAGCACATCGCCCGGTCGGGTAGCCTCCCCGCCCGGCATGTTCTCCGCCAGCGGAACAGTGGCGGTGACGTGCACCGGAATGTTCAGCTCGGCGGCGGCGATCACGGCGGCGACAACGGCCGCGGAGCCGCCCATGTCGGAAATCATGTTCCACATCTTCGCCGGCGGCTTCAGGGAAATTCCGCCGGTATCGAAAGTAATTCCCTTGCCCACCAGAGCTACTCGCGGAGAGTCGTTGGCCGTCTTGTCCGGGTTGTAGTCCAGGCGCACCAGGCGCGGCCCGCGCGCGGATCCCTGTCCCACGCCCAGAATGCCACCGAAGCCCTGCTCTTCCAGCGCGGCCTCGTCCAGCACCTCGACCTCAATGTCCGTGTGCTTCGCCGCCTCGGCAATGATCGCCGCGTAGCTTTCGGGGTACAGCACGTTCGACGGAGTGTTCACCAGGTCGCGCGCCAGCGCCACCGCCCGCACCGTAGCCAGGGAGTGTTCCAGCGTGTCCGCCGGATCCTCACCCGTCAGCACCTCGATGGACTCGATCGCGGGCGCTGCCTCGGAGGTCTTCAGCCCACGGTATTCATATGCACCCAGCGCGTGCCCCACCAGCGCTGCCTCGGCACCCAGCAGACCCAGGGCGCTCACCACACGCGCGCCGCGCCCCGTATTCTCGCCCTTGTCGTCGCTGTTGTCGCGGATGGGCTTTTTAATGTTTCTGGACGCCACGCCGGCGGCCACTCGGACGTCCTCAGCGGACACCTCATCGGCCGGCCCCATACCGATTGCCAGGATCTTCTCCGGGCCGCGCGATCCAGCGCCCGCGTCGACGACACCGTCGGCGGTCTCCGGATCCTGGGTGGATTCCTGCACCTTCGCGGACAGGTTTCCGGTGGAGACGACGTCGCTGCGCGAACTCACTGGCAGATTAGGTACCACTGTGACCTCTCCCGCCGTGCCTTTCGCGCCGACGGAGATCAGCAGCTTCCACATTTCCAACTGCTGTTCAGACGTGAGGGCGTCAATAGGAGCACCAGTGAGTTCCAGCCCAGCTTCACCCTCGAAGACCGGTATGACCAGCGTATCGATGACCGACGGGGTCTCCGTAGAAGTGGATTCGAGCGCGGACTCGGTGTGCACCAGCGACATCTGCGGGATGTATCCGCGGGAAGGTAGGCCGGCGATGTCGGCGCCGAAGGAAGCGAACTGGGGAGTCGAAGAATTGGCGGTCATGATGGGGTCGAATACTCCTTATTAGTTCTGCATTAGTTCTGTTAAGAGTCTTAATTCGCTGCTGTTTACTCTACCCAGAATCGATTGCCCGGCGAACGGCGATTCGGGCTGCCCGGCATTCTCCCAGGGTATGGACTTAGGGAAGTGGGGAATTGCAGAAGTTTTCCAAAAGAATGTTAAACCCGTCACACTGAGCAGTAGGCGGCAGAGTACGCTGGGGCGTATGACAAGCACCCCAGAATCTAACCCACAGACGAATCAATCCGGCTCTGCGGTGGAGTTCACCGTGACTCGCAACGAGAACCCGGCGACCGACCAGCAGATCGCCGACATCCTGGCCGCGCCGGGCTTCGGAAACCACTTCACCGACCACATGGTCGCCATCGACTGGACGAAGGACAAGGGCTGGCACAACGCCCGCGTGGAGCCTTACCAGCAGGTGCAGATGGATCCAGCCTCCAGCGTGTTTCACTACGGTCAGGCGATCTTCGAAGGCCTGAAGGCATACCGCGGTGAAGACGGCAAAATCGTCACCTTCCGCCCGGAACAGAACGCCCGCCGCTTCCAGGCCTCCGCTGTCCGCATGGCGATGCCGGAGCTGCCGGAGGAGCTGTTCCTGGAGTCCCTGAGCCAGATCGTGGACATCGACCAGCGCTGGGTTCCGCAGGGCGGCGGCGAGGAGTCTCTGTACCTGCGCCCCTTCATGATCTCCCGCGAAATCGGTCTGGGCGTGCACCCGGCAAGCAGCTACACCTACTTTGTGATCGCCTCCCCGGCCGGCGCCTACTTCTCCGGCGGCATCAACCCGGTGAGCGTGTGGCTATCCACCGAATACACCCGCGCGGCTCCCGGCGGCACCGGCGCGGCGAAGTTCGCGGGCAACTACGCGGCCTCCCTGGCAGCCCAGGCAGCTGCGCAGAAGGAAGGCTGCGACCAGGTTGTCTGGCTCGACGCGACCGAGCACAAGTACATCGAGGAAATGGGTGGTATGAACCTGGCGTTCGTCTTCGGCACTGAGGAGACCGGCGTTACGCTGGTCACCCCGGAGCTGTCCGGTTCGCTGCTGCCGGGCATCACCCGCCTGTCGCTGCTGGAACTGGCGCGCAACCTGGGCTACAAGGTGGAGGAGCGCCGCATCTCCACCGACGAGTGGAAGGAAGCCGCGAAGTCCGGAGCCATGACCGAGGCCTTCGCCTGTGGCACCGCCGCTGTGGTCACCCCAGTCGGCACCGTCAAGGACGAAACTGGTGAATTCCAGGTCAACGGTGGAAAGACCGGCCCGGTGACCATGCGCCTGCGCGAGCAGCTAACCGGCATTCAGAACGGCCGCGTTGCCGATGAGCACGGCTGGCTCTACACGCTGGTGGAGCAGGCTGCCACCGCGTAGCGAACCATCGGCAGCGCCAGCACGGCACCGAGCCCTTGGCCGGTGCCGAGGCGCAGATCCAACAGTGGATCCAGCCCCAGCGCAGTGAGCGCGGTCTGGGTCGCCGGCTCCGTCCCCGCGGACGCAGCCAACCACCACGCAGCCGCTCCCGGCGCCAGCATCTGCGCGCACAGCGCCGCCGCGGCTGCCCCCACGCCGTCGAAAATCACCGGCGTGCGGCGCACCGCGGACTGCGCCAGAATCCCCGCCATCACCACCAGATCCGCAGAACCGATCTGCTGCAGCACACGCGAGGCCACCGCCTTGTCGTCGCGCACGCGGAACATGGCATCGCGGATGACGGACACCTTCGTTTTCCACGCTTCGTCGCCGATGCCGGAGCCCCGGCCGATGATCTTCACCGGCTCCACGCTGCACACGCTGCCAATCACCGCGGCGGCGACGGTGCTCAGCCCGCGGCCTAAATCCCCCAGCAGCAGCACTGCTGTGCCCTTGTCCGCCTCTTCGTCGGCGAATCGCATGCCGCGCGCCAGGTGCTTGTCGTACTCTTCCGGGGTCAGAGCGTCTGCGGTATCGATGGGGGCGGAGGGCTTGCCCAATGTGGCGTCCACAATAGAAAGAGAAACCCGCGCGGCCCGACAGGCATCCACAACAGGGGCCTGTGCGCGGGCCAGTTCCTGGCGGACCTGCGCGGTGAAGTCGGCGGGCAGGGCAGAAACCTCCGGGTGCGCCGTGGCCACCCCGTGCTCACCGGCGACGATAATCAGACGTGCCGCATCCAGCGGCTGGGCGGGGGCGGCTCCCTGGCAGGCGGCGATCCACGCGGCTACATCCTCCAACGTCCCCATGGAACCAGCCGGGATTCCCGCGCTGGTGGGCGCGCTCGAACGAAGCTCTGTAGCGCGGCTGCGCGCGGCCTCGTCCGGCGGGACGATGGGTGGGAAGGTAGGGGCGGAAGTCGAAGGTGCCATGGGGACAAGACTATACGCTGTCGCCGATCTGCTTCTGCGGTGCCGGGGTGCGCAGGCGGCGGATCATCGTCGCGCGGGTGAACGCGTACATGCCCAGGCTGAACTTGCCGTGCTGGTTGTTCGGGAAACGCTCGTTGACCAGGCCATTGATTCGGCGGCCCAGCCACAGACCCTCGCCGATCATGATCAGGAACACGAACATCATCACGATGGAGGCTAGGTTGGCCACGCTCGGGTTGGACATGCCGAAGATCATGATGACGATCACCAGCAGAGCCAGCGGCAGGAAGAAGTTCATCATGTAGCGGTGGGAATCGACCCAGTCGCGGACGAAACGCTTGACCTCGCCCTTATCGCGATCCATCAGGTAGTCCTCGTCGCCGGCCATCATGCGCTGGTTGGCCCGGCGGCGTTCGCGGTTCGCCTCGTCCTTCTGGCGCTGCTTCATGGCCTTGTATTCTTCCTTGGACATGGAAGCCTTGAGTTCCTTGCGCTGCTTACGAGCCTCGCCCGGGGTTTGGGGTGCGGTGTAGGCGCTGCGGCGGACGCCGTGCTTGCGCTCTTGTTCGTTGCGCTTCGGGGTGGCCTTGCCCTTCTTCGGCGTAAATGCCTTGGAGGTCTTGTCGTTGGTGACGCCACCGTCTGCGTCGCTGTCTACCTCAGTCGTCGTATCGGCATCCTGTGGCGAGACCTGATCCTCGGCCGGGTCGGCGGCCTTTTCCTGCTTCTTCCATGGCATTTTCACATGTAACAGGCTAGAGCAGGAGGGCAGGGGAACAAAACCCAATTTTTGATTGCTGGGAATAACACGAGACGGCAGTGGCGTTGTGGAACAATGAGGCGTAACTTGTGAGCAAAGCCAATTCTAAGATTCGGTCGTTTATTGAGGAGGACCAACATGACTGCTCCAGAGAAGGTCACCGGTGTGGAGCTGACCGAGGCCGCTCAGCAGAAGGCCAGTGCCCTGCTGGCACAGGAAGGCCGCGACGATCTTTCCCTGCGCATCGCCGTGCAGCCGGGTGGTTGCGCAGGCCTGCGTTACCAGCTGTTTTTCGATGATCGTTCCCTGGATGGCGATCTGGTGGACGAGTACGAGGGCGTGAAGCTGGTCGTGGACCGCATGTCCTCCCCGTACCTGATGGGCGCGAAGATCGACTTCGCGGACACCATCGAGTCCCAGGGCTTCACCATCGATAACCCGAATGCTTCGGGTTCTTGCGCTTGTGGCGATTCCTTCAGCTAAGCAGTGCCAGTGGCTAAGCAGCGCCAGCGGCTCTAGCCCTTTTAATTACTGACGCCCCCTAGGGATGAACTCCCTTGGGGGCGTTTTTGGGGCTTTACAGGTTGACCGGGTACTGGCGCTGGTCGATCTGCGGATCGATGCGATCTTCGACGAAGATGCCGTGCCAGACCATGAAGGCGATGACGGTCCACAGTCGGCGGGAGTGGTCCGGGCCGGAGCCGGTATTCATCGCCACGCGGTGTTCGTCCAGCATCTTCAGGACCTCTGCCTTGTTGAAGATGTGGTCGGTCTGCGAGGCCTCGATGTTCTCCTTGGCCCAGCCGTAGAGCTCATCGCCGGCCAGCCAGTGGCGCATCGGAACCGGGAAGCCCAGCTTCTTGCGGTGCAGCACGTGCGGGGGCACGATGCGCTCCATCGCCTTGCGCAGCGCGTACTTGGTCGTGCCGTGGGAAATCTTGAGCTCGTGGGGGAGGGATTCCGCCACCTCGAAGACGACCTTATCCAGGAACGGCACGCGCAGCTCCAGGGAGTTTGCCATGTTGATCTTGTCGGCCTTGACCAGAATGTCGCCGCGCATCCAGGTGAACAGATCCAGGTGCTGCATCCGGGCAACCGGGTCCATGTCCTTGGACTTCGCGTAGATCGGTGCGGTGACTTCGCGGTGATCCCACTCGGGGCGGATCTCGCGCAGGACGCGTTCCAGCTGCTGGTAGTTAAAGGAACGGGCGTTGCCATAGTAGCGATCCTCCATCGGCATGGTGCCGCGCTGGAGTAGGGACTTGCCACGCATGCCTTCGGGAAGTGCGTTGCCCACGCTGGCCAGCACGCGCTTCAGCGGGGAGGGGATCTTGTCGAAAGGCGCCAGGCTCAGCGGCTCTTTGTAGATGGTGTAGCCGCCGAAGAGCTCATCGGCGCCCTCGCCGGAGAGCACAACCTTCACGTGCTTGCGGGCCTCCTGCGCCACGAAGTACAGCGGAACCAGGGAAGGGTCGGCCACCGGATCGTCCAGGTACCAGATGATCTTCGGAATCGCCTCGGCGTACTCCTCGGGGCTGACCACCTTGACGATGTGCTCGGCGCCGATGGCGGCGGCGGATTCCGCGGCGACGTCGACCTCGGAGTAGCCCTCCCGCTCGAAACCGGTGGTGAAAGTCAGCAGATCCGGGTTGTGGCGCTTGGCCAGTGCTGCAATGGCGGTGGAATCAATGCCGCCGGAGAGGAAGGAGCCGACCGTGACGTCTGCGCGCATGTGCTTGGCCACGGAATCCTCCAGGGCATCGGCGATGCGCTGGAACACGGCTTCCTCGTCGCCAGCAGCGACCTTCTTCACGGGGAAGCGAGGCTCGAACCAGCGGGTCTCCTCGACCTTTCCGCCCGGGGTGACAAAGCCATAGCTGCCGGATTCCAGGCGACGGATGTGCTTGTGCAAGCTTTCCGGCTCTGGGACATACTGCAGGTCGGTGTAGTGCGCCACCGCGCGGATATCCAGATCCAGGTTCAGACCCAGGTCCTCGGCCATAGACAGGATGCACTTCTTTTCCGACGCAAAGACGGTGCCCGCCTCGGTGGTGGCGATGTACATCGGCTTGATGCCGAACTGGTCGCGGGCCAGGAAGAGCTTCTTTTCCTTTGAATCCCACACGGCAAAGCCGAACATGCCACGCAGGTGGTTCACCACATCGGCGCCCCAGTGGTGGAAACCAACGACGATGGGCTCGCCGTCGCCCTCGGTATTAAAGGAGTAGCCGGCCGCTTTGAGCTCTTCGCGCAGCTCGACGTAGTTGTAGATCTCGCCGTTGAATGTCAGGGCGTAGCGGTTCGGTTCATCCTCGGGGCCCCACTGCAATGGCTGGTGGGAGTGCTCCAGGTCGATAATGGAGAGGCGGTTGAAGCCGAACACAACATCCTGGTCGTGCCACGTGCCGCTATCGTCTGGGCCACGGTGGTGCATGCAGGGCAGCGCATTTTCCACGGCATCAACGAAGTTCTCTGCGGCACCATTAGCCGCAATGATTCCAAGCAATCCACACATGCGTTCCGACTTTACGCGGGTGGGGTAGAGGTGGGCTAGTTGCCACGGCGGGGAATCAACCGTTTAGTCGTTTAGTGATATGCGTTACATAATTTGACTTCTGTGAGAATATCCAGCGATCAGTGCGCTGGGGGTGCGGTACGCGTAGCCTCGGGTACATGGCAAAAAACTTCGCATCACAGCTGGTAAAGACTCTCGAAAAGCAGGGCGTTAAACGAATCTTCGGGCTGGTGGGCGATAGCCTTAACCCAGTCGTCGACGAGGTTCGCCAGTCCTCCATTGAATGGATTCACGTGCGCAACGAGGAAGCTGCGGCGTTTGCCGCCGGAGCCGAATCCCTCGTCACCGGCGAGCTTGCCGTATGCGCCGCATCGTGTGGCCCGGGTAACACCCACCTGATCCAGGGACTCTACGATTCGCACCGCAACGGCGCGAAGGTCCTGGCCATCGCCTCGCACATCCCCAGCGTGCAGATCGGCACTCAGTTCTTCCAGGAAACCCACCCGGAGCAGATCTTCCAGGAGTGCTCCGGCTACTGCGAGATGGTTAACTCTGCCGCCCAGGGGCCGAAGGTTCTGCACAACGCTATCCAGTCCACTCTGGCTGGCAACGGCGTGAGCGTGCTGGTTATCCCGGGTGACGTATCTTCCCAGGCGATCGAGGAGGAGGGCTTCATTGACTCGGTGTACGCCAAGGGCCGCCCCGTGATGTACCCGGATGCCGAGGAAGCAGCCCGCCTGGCCAAGGCCATCAACGATGCTAAGACCGTCACTTTGTTCTGCGGTGAGGGCGTCAAAAATTCTCGTGAACAAGTGCTCAAGCTGGCAGAGAAGATCAAGTCCCCGATCGGCCACGCTTTCGGCGGCAAGATGCACATTCAGTACGACAATCCGTTCGACGTCGGTATGTCCGGCCTGCTGGGGTACGGCGCGGCGCGCGAGGCTATGTACGATGCCGACCTGCTGATCCTGCTGGGTACCGACTTCCCGTACAACGACTTCCTGCCCACCGGCAACGTGGCACAGGTCGACATCGACGGCTCCCACATTGGGCGCCGCACCACGATCAACTACCCGGTCGTCGGTGACGTCGGCGCGGTTATCGATACGATCCTGCCGCACATCGAGGAAAAGACCGACCGTAGCTTCCTGGATAAGCAGCTACGCAACCACGCCCGCGCGCTGAACCACGTGGTGGATGCCTACACAAAGAAGGCTGGCAAGTCTAAGCCAATCCACCCTGAATACGTGGCGGACACCATCGACCGTCTGGCGGCCGAGGATGCGATCTTCACAGTCGATACCGGTATGTGCAACGTGTGGGCCGCCCGCTACATCACTCCGAACGGCAAGCGCGAGGAGATCGGCTCTTTCCGTCACGGGACCATGGCCAACGCGCTGCCGCAGGCACTGGGCGCGCAGGCTGCAGACCGAAACCGCCAGGTGATTTCCTTCTCCGGCGACGGTGGCCTGGGCATGCTCATGGGTGAACTGCTGACGGCGAAGCTGCATGACCTGCCGGTCAAGATCATGGTCTTTAACAACTCCTCGTTGGGCATGGTGAAGCTGGAGATGATGGTTGCCGGCCTACCGGAGCACGAGACGGATCACGAGCACGTGAACTTCGCCAAGATCGGTGACGCTATCGGCATTAAGACGATCCGTATCGAGGATCCGCAGGACGTCGAAAGCGGCATCAAGGAGGCGCTGGCTTATGACGGTCCGGTGCTGGTCGATGTTGTGACCGACCCGAACGCCCTGAGCCTGCCGCCGAACATCACGTGGGAAATGATGATGGGCTTCTCTCGCTCCGCGACCCGCACCGTGTTTGAGGGTGGCGTTGGCCGCATGGTGAACCTTGCCCGCGCCAACCTGCGCAACATCGGTGGAGCCGGAGTGATCGAGATCAACAAGCTCTAAACCGAACACCACGGGCGCCTGAAAGACACGCCCTTTAAGCCGATTCTTAGGCGGGAGTCTCGCGCTGCGCGGGCTCCCGCCTAACCCGTGTGGGGGCAATCGGGGCGGTTGCCAACCCCGAAAAGGGAATATCACGTTTCGTGATGGTGGCATTGTCCTGTCAATGGTCTAAGGTTCTTTAAGTGAAGTGGTTCTAGGTCTACCTATCGCGCGCGAACTGCAGGCGCACGTTAGGTGCGGAGGATCTGGAACTCAAGTGACGTGTGAATGAGGAAGGCAAACTCGCGTGGAACAGCGAAATAAGCACGGTATGACTCGCCGTATTGGCCTCGCCGGTGTACTGGGTCTTGCTGGCCTGGTGCTGACTGGCTGTACTGTCGCCCCGCCGGATAACAAGTTCTTCGAACTGCTTCGTATGGGCTGGCCGAAGGGCATTACCCCCGAGTCCAAGGAAATGGGCAACCTCTGGGTGTGGGTCTGGGTCGTCGCCTGGATCATCGGCATCATCATGTGGGTTCTGTTGTTCGTGAACATGGGTCGCTCTAGCGCGAAGAAGGCTGCGAAGCGCGGCGAGGACGAGTTCCCGCGCCAGACCGGCTACAACGTTCCGCTGGAGCTGGTGCTGACCACCCTGCCGGTTCTGATCGTTTGTGGCCTGTTCTTCTTCAACGTGCAGGCACAGGATCGCGCAACGGCTCTGGACAAGGATCCGAAGGTTACCGTTGACGTCACCGCATACCAGTGGAACTGGAAGTTCGGTTACGAGAAGGTTGCTGCAGAGCTGAACGGTGGCAAGGAGTACAACGGCACCGACAAGGAAGCTCAGGCTCGCGCCGAGGATTCCAAGAAGCCGGCCGAGAAGCTCGACGAGCACGGCCACCAGGTTCCGGGCCCGATCCACGGTCGCGCCAAGGATGACTACAGCTTCCTGAAGTTCAACAAGATCGAGACCCTGGGCACCACCCAGGAGATCCCGGTTCTGGTTGTTCCTTCCGGCACTCCGATCGAGTTCAACCTGGCTTCCGCCGACGTTGTTCACTCCTTCTGGATCCCGGAGTTCCTGTTCAAGCGCGATGCCTTCCCGCACCCGGAGGCTAACCGCTCTGAGCGTCGCTTCCAGGTCGAGTCCATCGACAAGGAAGGCGCATTCGTTGGCCGCTGTGCTGAGATGTGCGGTACCTACCACGCAATGATGAACTTCGAGCTGCGCGTTGTTTCCCCGGAGAAGTTCGAGCAGTACATGAAGTTCCGCCAGGACAACCCGGATGCCCCGAACTCCGAGGCTCTGAAGTCCATCGGCGAGGAGCCGTACGCAACCTCCACCCACCCGTTCGAGTCCAACCGCACCGGTACTCGTACCCCGAACGAGAACTACAAGGACCACAACGCCGCGTAAGAAGCGGGGCGCAAGGCTAAGTAAGGAAGAGAGATAAGCAAATGAACTCTGGTGCAAAGCTTTTCTACGGTATCGGCACCTTCTTCGTTGTGGTCACGGTGTTCTACTTCATCGTCACCTCCTCCGTGAAAGATACGGGCAACGTCATGGGCGTTGAGTGGGCTGGTGGCACCGGCCTGGTCATGGCCACCCTGCTGGCCTTCATGCTCGGCGGTTACCTCCACCTGACCGCCAACAAGACCGACATCGGTCCGGATGACTGGGAAGAGGCGGAGATCGAGGACGGCGCTGGCGTGCTGGGCTTCTTCTCCGCAAGCTCCATCTGGCCTTTCTGGATGACCGTCTCCATCGTCGTGATGGGCGCCGGCCTGGCTTGGTGGCACCTGTGGCTGGTCGTCTTCGGCGCAGCCATGCTGATCTGGGCAACCACGATGCTGAACCTGCAGTACGGCCTGCCGCCGGAGAAGCACTAAAACTTCACACTTCACTAAAAGCTCCCCCTCCCGCTAACCACTCTGGTTGCTGCGGGAGGGGGAGTTCTTTTTGTCTTTCTTATCGACGCCCCTTCAGGCGCGCCGACTAAAACTCACGCCCAACAATCCTTTCCATCTGGCGCAAGGCGGCACCGGATTCCAGAGCCTCACGGGCGACCTCTACCTGGGCGGCGAGGGCCGCCTGGAAACCTTCCTCCTCCCAGCCCTGGACGGCTGTCAGGGCGCCAGCCGCGTTAATCAAGACAGCATCCTTGATCGCCCCCTCGATCTCGCCCTTCATGAGGCGCACAGCAACGTCCGCGTTGTAGTTCGCGTCGCCGCCCGCGAGGCTGCCGTCCTCATAGAAGTCGAGGCCGACGCTGCGAGGGTTAATGATTTCCTCACCGGTGCGGCCGCGGGCGTCCACAGTTACAACCTCAGTGGGCGTGCAGACAGAGATTTCGTCCATTCCGTCCATGCCGCGCACCACGAGTACGCGACTACCACGATGGGCGAAGGCACCGCCCATGATGGGCATGAACTCCTTGAAGGCGCAGCCAATGAGGCCGTACTTGGGGTAGGCCGGGTTCGTCATGGGTCCCAGCAGGTTGAAGATGGTGGGCGCGCCCAACTGGCTGCGAACGGGGCCGGCGAAGCGCATGGCGGGGTGGTAGGTCTTGGCGAACATGAACGCAAAGCCGGTGGTGTGAGCGTCCTCGCGGATGGCCTCGGGGGAGCGCTCGATGTCGAGCCCCAGAGCCTCCAGCATGTCTGCGCCGCCGCACTTGGAGCTGGCAGCGCGGTTGCCGTGCTTAACCACCGGAACGCCGGCAGCGCTGACAACGAAGGAGGCCATCGTGGAGATGTTGACGGTGTGGTGGCCGTCGCCGCCGGTACCGACGATGTCCACGCAGTTGGGAACATCGCTGAAGTCCACGGGGGTGGCGAAACTAGTCATCGTCTCCGCGGCGGCAGCGAGTTCCGCAGCGGTGATGCCCCGGACTCGGATGCCGAAGATAAACGCTGCGATCTGTGCTTCGGTGGCTTTGCCGTCCATGATCTCGTTCATGGCCCAGCGCACCTGCGATTCACTGAGCTCCTGTCCGTTACCCAAGCGCCCCAACACGCCGGGCCAGGTGAAGTAGCTGGGAGGCAGCTGTTCGGGGGACAATCCGCCCGGTTGTGCGGGCTGTGGGGTAGCGGGGGACATTGCTATTGGGGTACCTCTCTGGTTAGAAGATTCTAAGCGTACTAACCAGTCTATTAGGCTCGAGGGGAGTGCGGGGAGCTTTTGGCGGGTGATCAGGCGGTTCCCGTTGGGGGTGCCGGGGGAGGCCAGGGTTAGCCCCATCAGAGGGTAGCGAGCGTGTCTGCTCTTGACGAAAGTGTGTATTGACCTGTCGTTATGATAGGCCGTCGGATGGGTGCATGGAAAAGTTCCCGCTAACCCCTAACGGGGTGGACTTTCAGGCCTATCCAAGGTTTCACCTGCGGATTTACAGATTCCTTCCAGAAAACCGCTCGAGTGAATCGACTATCGGGCTTCAAACGGCCATACTGTTAGGCGTGACGAGCGCAGTTGAAAACCCAGGTATGGCAGCACCACATCGTGTTGCGACACTGAACCGACCCAATATGGTCAGTGTCGGCACGATTGTGTTCCTGTCTCAGGAATTGATGTTTTTCGCTGGCCTGTTCGCGATGTACTTCGTGTCCAAGGCCAACTCTGGCGGCAATTGGCCGTCCGAGCCCACGGAGCTGAACGTGCCGTTCGCGGCAGCAATTACGGTCATTCTGATCAGTTCTTCGTTCACTGCTCAGTGGGGCGTATTCGCAGCGGAGAGGGGTGACGTCTTCGCACTCCGCAAGTGGTATGCACTTTCGGCGCTTCTGGGAACGATCTTCCTGGTTGGCCAGATCTACGAGTACATCCACTTGGTTGAGCACGGAACCACGATCGGTGGCTCCGTCTACGGATCGGTCTTCTACATCACGACAGGCTTCCACGGCGCGCACGTGCTCGCCGGTGTTCTGGCCTTCGTTGTGGTTCTGTTGAGGACCGCGAAGTCGAAGTTCACCCCGGCACAGGCCACCGCCGCCGTCGTTGTGTCTTACTACTGGCACTTCGTGGACGTGGTGTGGATCGGCCTGTGGATCACGATTTACTTCATTCAGTAGGCCGGCCAGGCCGGTTCTTCCTTCTGAAGAGAGTCGGCCTACAGCCCATCGCAATTCCATTGACTAACAAATAAGGGAACAAGATGGATATCAACTCCACCAACGCAACCACGGGGCAGGCCCCCAGTGGTTCGAAGGGCGGTGCCGCCAAGGCACGCCGCCGCCGGAAGGTCCGTAAGGCCTTCGCCGGCGCGTTGGCTTTGTTGTTCGCACTCACCGGTGCGGGCTTCCTGGCCAACGCATTGACCCCTGATACCCAGAATGCCGTAGCTGAGCAGAGCTCCGAGGATCTGGCCGAGCAGGGTAAGGAACTTTACGAAGTTGCATGTATTACCTGCCACGGTGCAAACCTGCAGGGCGTGAAGGACCGCGGTCCTTCCCTGATCGGTGTCGGTGAGGGCGCTGTGTACTTCCAGGTACACTCCGGCCGCATGCCGATGCTGCGTAACGAGGCGCAGGCCAAGCGTAAGCCGCCGCGCTACTCCGAGCAGCAGGCTTTGGCGCTTGCAGCTTACGTTAACGCCAACGGTGGCGGCCCGGGCATCGTCCGCGACTCCAACGGTGAGATCGCGATGGAGTCCCTGCGTGGCTCCAACAACAAGGACGGCAAGATCGACCCGGCCGACGTAGCCCGTGGTTCTGACCTGTTCCGCCTGAACTGTGCATCCTGCCACAACTTCACCGGTAAGGGTGGCGCACTGTCGAGTGGTAAGTACGCACCAGCTCTGGCTCCGGCTAACGAGCAGGAGATTTACCAAGCTATGCTGACCGGCCCGCAGAACATGCCGAAGTTCTCCGATCGCCAGCTGACTGCTGACGAGAAGAAGGACATCATCGCCTTCATCAAGTCCGCCAAGGAGACCCCCAACCCGGGTGGCTTCGGACTGGGTGGCATCGGCCCGGTGACTGAGGGCATGCTGATGTGGTTTGCTGGCATCGTGGTTCTCGTTGCCTTCGCTATGTGGATTGGATCGCGGTCATGAGTGAGAACGCCAAGAAGTACAGCCACGACGAGCTGTCGAAGATGAATGATGACGAGCTAGCCCGTCTGGGTACTGAGCTCGACGGTGTGACGGTTGCCTACCGTAAGGAGCGCTTCCCGATCGCCAACGATCCCGCTGAGAAGCGCGCGAGCCGCAAGGTCACCATCATGCTGGCCCTGTCGGTACTGTTCGCGATCGCTTTCATCGGTATCTACCTGTTCTGGCCGTGGGAGTACAAGCACCTGGCTGAGGATGGTGTTTGGCTCTACTCCATCTACACTCCGCTGCTGGGCCTCACCTCCGGCCTGAGCATCACCCTGCTGGGTGCTGCCATCGTTGCGTACACCAAGAACTTCGTTCCGGAAGAGATCTCGGTACAGACCCGTCACGATGGTCCGTCCGAGGAGGTTGACCGCCGTACGCTGGTCGCTCTGCTGAACGATTCCTGGAAGACCTCGACTCTGGGTCGTCGTCCGGTTATCGCTGGTCTGGTCGGCACCGGTGCTGTCCTGGCTGGTCTGACGATCGCTCTGCCACTGGGCGGCATTGTTAAGAACCCCTGGAAGGCCAAGGCAATGGGCATCCAGGGCGACGGTACCCTGTGGACCACCGGCTGGACGCTGGCGGAGCAGGGCGAGAAGGTCTACCTGGGCCGCGACACCGGCGCGATCGCCGAGGAGCACGATGGGCACTACAGCACCCAGGGTGTTTCCCGACTGATCCGCATGCGTCCGGAGGACCTGGATCCGGCCTCGATGGAGACCGTGTTCCCCATGACCGAGGATATGGTCAACGACGGCGACAAGTTCGACAAGAACCGCGACGTCTACGAGGAGCACATGCACTCCATCCACGGCCCGCGTAACGCCGTGATGCTGATTCGCCTGCGTTCCGCAGATGCCGAGAAGGCAATCCTGCGCGAGGGCCAGGAGGACTTCCACTACGGTGACTACTTCGCTTACTCGAAGATCTGTACCCACATTGGTTGCCCTACGTCCCTGTATGAGCAGCAAACTAACCGCATCCTCTGCCCGTGCCACCAGTCTCAGTTCGATGCACTGCAGCACGGTAAGCCGATCTTCGGACCGGCAGCCCGCGCACTGCCGGAGCTGTCGATCTCGGTCGACGAAGAGGGATACATGTACGCCGACCGTAACTTCATCGAGCCTGTCGGCCCGGCATTCTGGGAGCGTCGTTCATGACCACTAAGCAACAGAGCCGCGCTGCTAAAGCGGCCAACAACATCGACGAGCGGTACACTGCCTCCGGCCTGATCCGCCCGCAAATCAACAAGGTATTCCCGACTCACTGGTCTTTCATGCTCGGTGAGATCGCGCTGTACTCCTTTATTATTCTGATCCTGTCCGGTGTCTACCTGACGCTGTTCTTCGATCCCTCCATGTCGAAGGTGATCTACGACGGCGCCTACGCACCGCTCAACGGCGTGGAAATGTCCGCCGCTTACAAGACTGCTCTGAACCTCTCCTTTGAGGTTCGCGGTGGCCTGTTTATCCGCCAGGTCCACCACTGGGCTGCGCTGCTGTTCGCCGTGTCGATCATGGTGCACATGCTGCGCATCTTCTTCACGGGTGCGTTCCGCAAGCCGCGTGAGGCCAACTGGGTAATCGGTTGTGTCCTGCTGCTGCTGTCCGTGGCCGAGGGCTTCATGGGCTACTCCCTGCCGGACGACCTGCTGTCCGGTGTCGGTCTGCGCATTATGTCTGCCATCATGGTTGGCCTGCCGATCATCGGTACCTGGCTGCACTGGATCATGTTCGCTGGCGACTTCCCGGGTGAGATCATCATTCCTCGCCTGTACATTGCCCACGTTCTGCTGATCCCGGGCATCCTGCTGGCTCTGATCGCTGCTCACCTGGCACTGGTTTGGTACCAGAAGCACACCCAGTTCCCTGGACCGGGTCGTACCGAGAACAACGTTGTCGGCGTTCGTATTCTGCCGGTGTTCGGTCTGAAGGCCGCTTCCTTCGGCCTGATCACCTTCGGTGTTGTCGCTCTGCTGGCCGGCCTGTTCCAGATCAACGCAATCTGGAACCTGGGCCCGTACAACCCGTCGCAGGTTTCCGCTGGTTCCCAGCCGGATATCTACATGCTGTGGACTGACGGTGCTGCACGTGTCATGCCTGCCTGGGAGCTCTACCTGGGTAACTACACCATCCCGGCTGTGTTCTGGGTAGCACTGCTGCTGGGTCTGCTGGTTGTCCTGCTGTTCACCTACCCGTGGATCGAGCAGAAGATGACGGGCGATGACGCCCACCACAACCTGCTGCAGCGCCCGCGCGACGTTCCGGTCCGCACCGCTATCGGCGTGATGGCTCTGGTCTTCTACGTACTGCTCACCATCTCGGGTGGTAACGACCTGCTGGCCATGCACTTCACGATCTCCCTGAACCTGATGACGTGGCTGGGTCGCATTGGCCTGGTGTTGCTGCCGCCGATCGCGTACTTCATCACGTACCACCTGTGCGTCTCCCTGCAGCGCTCCGACCGTGAGGTTCTGGAGCACGGTATCGAGACCGGTACGATTCGCCAGCTGCCTTCCGGTGGCTTCATCGAGGTCCACCAGCCGCTGGGTCCGGTCGACGAGCACGGCCACCCGATCCCGCTGGAGTACCAGGGCGCTTACGTTCCGAAGACCATGAACGAGCTGGGCGCCGCTGGCCACCCGGGTCGCGGTGGATTCTTCTCCCCGGATTCCCCGGAGATTGCCGAGAAGGCAGAGCGTATCGAGAAGGAAAACCACGCCGAGCAGAAGGAAATGTTCGAGCGTCTGAACGAGGAGAACCGTCGTCGCCACGAGGAGCTCGACAAGTAACCCTCGTTAAGAGCTAACTCAACTGCTCTCACAAAGGCTCGTAGAGATCCCGTCCACCTTCCAAGGTGGGCGGGATTTTTATTGCTCAGTCAAGGCGCGCAGCACGCCATAGGTCGCCAGGGCATCGTTCATTGCACGATGTAGCGGGCGGTGGGGGACTTTTAGGTATGACGCCACGTTCCCCAATCGATACCGTCCAACGGACTCTCGGGGGATCAACGCACGGGAGGCTTCCGCGGTGCACACTAGGCGGGGAGTATAAGGAGGCACAGAATCTATGTCGGTTGGTTCCATGCCTGTGTCCCTGTGTTGAGTCTGCGGCGCCAGCTGTGCCCGCAGAATCTCGTGTTGGATAAAGGAGAAGTCGAAGGACACATTATGGCCGACAAGGCGTGGCGTGGCTGCATGGGCGGGGAGAGTTGCACCCGTGGGGGAGTTGGGGCGCAGGAAGTGCATGAGATCGGGCAGAACCTCCGCAAACGTCGGCTGATCGGCGAGTAGGCCGGCCGAAATGCCGGTGAGGTCTGTGACTTCCTCTGGTACGTCCTGGTGGGGGTTGAGGAGGGTGGCGAAGCGATCTGTGATCTCGCCGTCTGCAACCCGTAGCGCGGCAATCTCGATGATGCGGGCCTGTTGTGGGCGCAATCCCGTAGTTTCCAAGTCGATGACGATGCAGTCTGAGAGGGTGCGCTGCAGATCCACGCGCAGCCTTCCCGGATCTGCGTGTTCCGGTGTGCGGGGCTGCTGGGGCAAGCTGCGCTGAGGCAGAGCGTGTTGGTGGGAGTGGTGCTGGGGTGGGCTCTGCAGCGGTGAGTTCTGCTCTAGAGGGGAAGGAGACACGAAGAATCAGTCTAGCGGGGAGCGCGATAGGTGGGTTGATTCGTCACCTTGTTGGGGCGGAGGGGCGTCCAAAAATAGGCCAAAAAACGTGTTGTGTGACGAAGGTCACATAAAATGATTCCTGAGAGTAGGGTAAGGGGAAGGGGGTGTATGGCTCTTCTGGGTGGCGGAAAGAAATCCCAGGTCAGCGAATTATAAAGCTTTGATAACTTTCACGCTCGTGTTGAAGGTTCGTAAAGTATCGGATTGATAACAATCGCACGTAAACGACGGAAATCAAGAAAATTTGGCGATTAGCTAGACATTGCTTGCAACCATTTCGTAATCTTTTCGAGACCTTAGCGGTGAGCCCAAACAAGGAACTTGGATCGCCAAGGGTTGAACTACAACAGAACACTCACCGCACCGCGGTAGCGGCAATAGCTACCGGGCGAGGGGATACATCCCCAGACAACGGACTGAAAGGTAATTGAGGATCAATATGGGCAAGCACAGCCTGAAGAAGAACAACGCATCCCGCAACGCAGCAATGATCGCCGCCGTCGGTGTGGGCGCCGCTGTACTGAACCCCGCTGCAGCCCAGGCTGCTCCGGTCACCCACAAGCCGTCCGGCGTAACCGTCGAGATTCCGGACCACATGCTGCCGGCCATCAAGCCTTACTTCAAGCAGGCTAACCTGACCACCGGTGACAAGGCTCCGGCCGCAAAGGGTGCACCGGCAGCTAAGCCGGCCTCGGCGCCGAAGCCGGCCAGCTCCTCCATCGGCCAGCGTATTGCTGACATCGCTAAGTCCAAGATCGGCGCTCCGTACTCCTGGGGTGCTGCTGGCCCGAACGCTTTCGACTGCTCCGGCCTGACCTCTTGGGCGCACCGCCAGGTTGGCAAGAACATCCCGCGCACCTCTTCCGCGCAGGCTGCCGCAGGCAAGAAGGTTTCCCTGAGCGCTCTGCAGCCGGGCGACGTGATCTCCTACTACGGTGGCGCTTCTCACGTTGCCATCTACATCGGTGGTGGCAAGATCGTCCACGCGCTGAACTCCGGCAACCCGGTGCGCATCGATAACCTGCACATGATGCCGGTCTACAACGCGGTTCGTTTCTAAGTTTTTTTAGTGACGCCACCCCAGTTTGTCGATAGCCTGGAAGGTGCTTCTGGGGCTTAAGTTACAGCTGGTAAATATGTGAAAAGGTGGGGCTTGTGCCGTTTGGGTATGAGTCCCACTTTTGCCCTTTTATGTGGCAGAATATCTACCGTTACCAAACGGTGATCTACGCCGTTGGCCCGTCCAGTGGCCATTACTCCTTCAGAATTAAAGAAAGTCCAGTCGTGAACGTGATGTTTTCCTCTTCTCGCGATCGCTTCGTCGGTTCCCGCGCGCTTACCAAGGCCGCTACCGCAGCTCTTCTGTCCCTCGCAGTGGGCGCCAGTGTCCCGCAAGCCGGCGCTGACCCGCAGGATGTTCGCAACAACCAGCAAGAGGCGCAGAATCAAGGCGACAAGGGCGACAAGAAGGCTGAAGAGGTTCGCCGTCTGCTCGACGCTCCTATTCCGAAGGACGTCGACGGGCTGCTGAACCACGTGAAGAAGATCTCCAATCTTGCCTCCGAGACCTCGGACGAGGTCGAGCAGCTGAAGATCGACATCAAGCAGGCCGAGGGCAACCTGGGGCGGGCTAACAAGACCGCTGATGATGCCAAGAAGCGCGCGGATAAGCTCGCCGTTGACGTGAAGTCCTCCCGTGCGAACGTCACCGGAGTTTCCCAGGCTATGTACCGCGGCGCGACCGTTGACCCGGTATCCGCTTTCGTCGGCTCCCAGGGGCCACAGGCTGCCGTCGAGCGCTCCTCTTACCTGGCCACGATCGGCAACCAACGCACCGATGCTGTCGACAACCTGACCCGCAAGCTGAAGGATGCGGCTAAGGAGAAGAACAAGGCCAGCCGCTCTAAGGCAACCGCCGATTTCCAGCTGCGCACCCTCAACGACCGCAAGTCGGACCTGGAGGACCGTAACAAGCAGCTCGATAAGCTCAAAGACAAGGTCATGAAGGTCGTCGACGGCCTCAGCCCGGAGGATCGCCGACGCTGGGCCGACCGCAACGGCCCGATCGACGTCGACGTAGAGGCGTTCCTCGGCGGCCTGAAGGGTAAGGGTGATTCCGGCGCGCCAGTCAACGCAACCGGTGTGGTTGCCGCAGCGCTATCCAAGATCGGTTCTCCGTACTCTTGGGGCGCTACCGGCCCCAGTGCCTTCGATTGTTCTGGACTGATGTACTGGGCATACCAGCAGCAGGGTAAGACGATCCCGCGTACCTCCTCCGCACAGATTGCCGGTGGGCAGTCCGTGTCTATCAATGACCTGCAGCCGGGCGATATCGTCGGCTACTACCCGGGCGTGACCCACGTTGGCATGTACATCGGCGACGGCAAGGTGGTCCACGCTCCCGACTACGGCATCCCCGTCCAGGTGGTTCCGCTGAACTCCATGCCTGTCCAGGGTGCTGCCCGCTACTAGTAGAAGTAGAACTGGCGCCGATATCATTTATCGTATGCCTAGCGAAGTCCAGCACCGCCACCCGCGCGTCCTCGTTGTCACCAATGACTTTCCGCCTACCTTCGGCGGGATTCAGACGTACGTTCGTGACTACCTCACCACACTGGACCCCAACAACGTGGTCGTGTTCGCGTCCACGCAGCATGCCACCAACGCTCGGGAGTTCGACTCTCAGCAGGATTACACGGTCGTCCGTTGGCCCCGCAAGGTCATGTTGCCCACTCCCGCCACTGTCCAGCGGATGCAGCAGCTGATCCGCGAACACGAGATCCACACTGTCTGGTTCGGCGCTGCCGCTCCACTGGCACTTATGGCCTCAGCTGCCCGTGCCGCGGGCGCACGCCGCATTGTCGCTTCCACCCACGGCCACGAGGTCGGCTGGTCGATGTTCCCCGGCACCCGCCAGGTGCTGGGTCGGATCGGCCGGACGGTGGACTGCCTTACCTATGTCTCGCACTACGCCCGCAACCGCATGGCCAGCGCCTTTGGCCCCTCCGTGGCTTGGGAGCCCATGCCCGGTGGCGTGGATACCGACGTGTTCCACCCGAATCCGGCCGTCCGTGACGCACTGCGCGCCCGCTATGGGCTGGAGGACAAGAAGGTTATCGTCGCGGTTTCCCGGTTGGTTCCGCGCAAGGGTCAGGACACGCTGGTCAAGGCCATGTCCGCCATTTTGCGCGAGCATCCGGATGCGCATCTGCTGATCGTCGGACCCGGTACGTACCGCGCGAAGTTGGAGGAACTGGCGCGGCGGTTGGGCGTCACAAAGAATACGACCTTTACCGGTGCCGTTGAGGCAGAAGAGCTACCGGGGCACTTCACCGTCGGCGATGTTTTCGCGCTGCCGGTGCGCACTCAGCTGGGCGGCTTGTCGGTGGAGGGGCTAGGCATTGTGTTCCTCGAGGCGCAGGCCGCCGGCGTGGCCACGATCGCGGGGAATGGCGGCGGCGCCCCGGAGACCGTGATGGACGGTCGAACGGGCGTGGTCGTGGACTCGCGGGACCTGGACGACGTTGCCGGTCGTATCTCTGTGTTACTTGGTGACGCCCCTACGCGCCAGCGCCTGGCGACCGCAGCTAGGAAGCACGTGAATGAACGTTGGACCTGGCAGGTCCTGGGGTATCAGTGCCGTGCGGTAATGGCAGGTGAGGGTGGGGTTCCGCCGCGCCATAGCTTCGCTTAGAACGCCGACTGGGCGGTGGGGGACGTTCCGCACGATTTTTATGGGGCGCCGGGCTGGCTAGAATGAGGGGGTTAATCGGTACAGAAAGAATGTTCGGAAGGGTGGATCGTCGCGTGACTGGGAGCTTGACCGTAGGCGTGGACATCGGCGGTACCAACCTGCGCGCTGCCGTGGTGGACGCCGACGGGAAGATTCTGGACATTGAAAAGCTGCCCACCCCATCCAACGTGCACGCCTTGGAAGCTGCGCTGGTACACGCCGTGGGCTGCCTGCAGCGCCGCAACGAGGGGATCGGGGCGGTCGGCTTGGCAGTCGCCGGGTTCATTAACTCGCAGCGTGATACGGTGCGCTTCGCCCCGCACCTGCCGTGGAGGAACACCAAGGTGACCCAGCGGCTGAGCACACGCCTGGGGCTGCCGGTGGAGCTGGAGCACGATGCGAACTCCGCCGCGTTGGGGGAGTACCACCTGGGAGCTGCGCAGGGAGCGGGCACGTGGGTGCTCTTTGCGCTGGGCACAGGCATCGGCGGGGCAGTGATGGTCGATGGCGAAATCTACCGCGGGGCATTCGGAACCGCCCCGGAGTTCGGGCACCTGACCGTCATGCCCGGCGGGCGGGCCTGCCCCTGCGGAAAGCAGGGATGCTTGGAACGCTATTGTTCCGGTTCGGCGCTGGCGCTGACGGCACAGGATCTGATTGCGACGGGAGAGTTCCCGGATTCCGCCATTACTCGCGAGTTCGCACAGCACCCGGAGGAGATCTCTGGCCGGGCGGTAGTGCGCCTTGCCCGCGAAGGCGACCAGCTGGCGCGTGCCGCCGTAGAGGACATAGGACTGTGGCTCGGCCGGGGTCTGTCGCTGGTACAGGACGTGCTGGATCCGGAGCTGATTGTCATCGGCGGGGGAGTCAGCGCAGACGCGGATCTGTTCCTGGACCAGGCCGAATCCATGCTGAACTACGACATTGTCGGGGCTGGTCACCGACCAGTCGCGCGGGTGAAAACTGCGCAGTTGGGTGGCGATGCCGGTATGATCGGCGTGGCACTACTGGCGCGCAAGCACCTAGGAAGCGCCGCCTAAAGAGGGAAAATAGAGTAACGGTAGGTTTAAAGCATGCAGAACAAGGCGTATTGGTTCTTTAAGTACATCCTGATCGGCCCGTGGCTGCGTGTATATAACCGCCCGTTCACCAAGGGGCTGGAAAAGCTTCCCAAGGAGGGCGAGGGCCTCCTGGCCTCCAACCACCTGGCAGTGATGGACTCCTTTTACCTGCCGCTGGTATCCAAACGACAGCTGACGTTCCTGGCCAAGAAGGAGTACTTCACCACCCCCGGCCTGGTCGGTGGCATTCAGAAGTTCTTCTTCACCTCCGTCGGCCAGGTGCCGATTGACCGCCAGGACAAGGAATCCCAGAACGCGGCCTTGGCAACCGCACTGAAGGTGCTGGAGCGCGGCGACCTGTTGGGCATGTATCCAGAAGGAACCCGCTCGCCGGACGGGCGCCTGTACCGTGGCAAGACCGGACTGGCCCGCATCGCCCTGGAATCTGGGGTGAAGGTGTACCCGGTGGCGATGATCAACACGAATAAGGCAAACCCCATCGGCACGTGGATCCCCCGTCCGGCGCGCTGCGGCGTGTATGTCGGTGACCCGATCGATCCCGAAGATTTCCGTGATGCGGGCGACGACTACGCCCAGGCCAGGGCGCTGACCGACGCGATCATGGAAGCCCTGCACGAGCTTTCCGGTCAGGAGTATGTGAAGGATTTCTATGCCGCGGATGTGAAGAAATCCCTGGAGGAAGGCAAGGGCTACCCGCCGGGATCGGAGCCCCGTAACTAGGGCTGATCAGTCGCTACCCGAGCACTACCCGGGTTTTACCCAGGCCTTTTCCGACACGCCCCGATCGCTTCGAAGGTTGACGTAGCGGGTAGAAAACTGATCTTCTAGTAAGAATTATGGCGAAAACAGATGAGGAGCCTTCCCTAGCCAGGGCGGCCGAGCGGAAGGATCCGCACCGGGCGCAGGCGCTAGCTGTGAAGCAAAGAGTTGACTGGGCAGACGCCGCCAAGGGGCTGTCCATTATCGGCGTGTGCATTATGCACGTGGTCACTGGAATCCCAGGGGGAGAGGATACGACCCTGGGTGAACTCTCCAGCTTCCTCGACCCGCTGCGTATGCCGCTGTTCTTCCTGGTCTCCGGCTTGTTTTCCCACCGCATTTTGGAACGATCCTTCGGCGACCTGTTCTACCGTCGCCTGTGGTTCCTGCTGGTGCCATACCTGGTGTTTAACCCCTTCCACGCGCTGACCCGCATGAGCATCGACGGGGAATACTCGATGCGCGCCCTTATCAAGGCCATGCTGTTCGGCAACGTGGGCCTGTGGTTTCTGTACGCGTTGATGCTCTACAACATCTTCGCCTGGCTTCTGCGCAAGCAGCCGCCGTGGCTGGCAACCCTGATTTCCTGCCTCCCACTGATCATCGGTGCCTTCCTGGGCGGCGGCGAGGACATCTTCTTCCGCCACGTACTGACATTCGTGCCGATGTTCTTCATCGGGCTGCACTACCGGGACATCTTCTTCCGACTGGCCAGCGTGGCCTTCCGCCCGTGGGTCGTGGTGGGCAGTGCCGCGATGTTCTTCGGCTCTGAATACCTGATGCGTGGTCTGTCGAAGACCGTCTTTAGCGATTGGACGCCTACCGTTGCCGCCATCACCCTGGGCACGGATCTGCTGCGCTCGCTGGCCGCGCTGCCTTTCGCCATCGTTGTGGCTGTCTGGATCTGCGCCATTCCCTACGTGCGCCGCGTATTCCTCTTCGTCGGTCGCAACACGCTGCAGGTCTACGTCTTCCACCCGCTGGGTCTGTTCCTGCTGGGCGGAGCCGCAGTCTCCTTGGCGGAAGCGCACCCGGAGTCGCTGTCCTTCCTTGGCACCCTGGCCGGCCAGCTGTGGTGGGCCATTGGTGCGTGCGTGGTCGCCTCTGCCGTGGGCTATGCCATCGGGAAAACGCCTTACTTGCGGTGGGTGCTGTTCCCGCCGCCACCGCGGCGTCCCAAAGAAAAAGAGCAACAACCCCGCTACAGCGTTAAGTCCGGGGGCGAACGAACCCTGTCGGCCTAGCCGTGGGTGAGGGGCTCTAGACTGGATTACCGTGCGCTACTTCTACGACACTGAATTCATCGAGGACGGCACCACGATCGATCTGATCTCCATCGGCGTGGTGGCCGAAGACGGCCGGGAGTTCTACGCGGTCTCCACAGAATTCAACGCGCACCGGGCGGGGCAGTGGGTGCAGAAGAACGTGCTACCGCAACTGCCGCCGCGTTCCGATAAAGCGTGGATGGATAGGGCGACGATCCGCACCAAACTGCATGAGTTCCTAGTGCCCGAGCGGGCAACGAAGGCCCGCGGAAAGCCCGTGGAGCGCCCCGAACTGTGGGCCTGGGTCGGGGCGTACGATCATGTGGCTCTGGCGCAACTGTGGGGCGACATGACGGGCTTGCCCGCCGACTTGCCACGCTTCACCCACGAGCTGAAGCAGCTGTGGGAGATGGCCGGTCGACCGCGGTTGCCCGAAAGCCCGAGCAACGCTCACGATGCTCTTGCGGACGCCCGTTTCAACGCCGTGAAGTATCGCCTTTCCATGGAAGCGCTGCGCGGGCTACGTTGACCGCCAACGTTAACCGCCGTTAACCGCAGCGTCACCCCCATCTGCGGGGGTCGGCTACCGCACAGCCTGAAAAAGGCCTGAATGCCGACAGCGCTGTCCCGGTACAGTATGCTTTCTCTATGGCTTGGACAATTGATGCACCGCTAGACGAACTGCCCGATCTGCCTCCGCTTCCTGCGAAGATTGCGGAGAAATTAGAAGATGCGCTGTCCCGCGACGCGAAGCAACAGCCCAGCTGGGATCCGGAGCACGCCGGACGGGTGCGGAAGATCCTGGAATCCGTACCGCCGATTGTAGTGGCGCCCGAGATTAAGAAGCTGAAGAAGCAGCTGGCAGACGTCGCCTTGGGTAAGGCATTCCTGCTGCAGGGTGGCGATTGTGCCGAGACCTTTGAGACCAACACCGAACCGCACCTGCGGGGCAACGTTAAGACCCTGCTGCAGATGGCGGTTGTGCTGACCTACGGTGCCTCCACTCCCGTGGTGAAGATGGGCCGTATCGCCGGCCAGTACGCCAAGCCACGCTCCGCGGACCGCGACTCTAATGGTTTGCTGAACTACCGCGGTGACCTGGTTAACGGCGTAGAGGCCACGGAGGAGGCCCGCGCCCACGACCCATCCCGCATGGTGCGCGCCTACGCTAACTCCTCGGCGGCGATGAACCTGGTGCGTGCCCTGACGAACTCCGGCACGGCGGATCTTTACAAGCTGCACGAGTGGAATCGCGAGTTCGTCGCAACCTCCCCAGCAGGTGCCCGCTACGAGGCCCTGGCGACGGAGATCGACCGCGGCCTGGAGTTCATGTCCGCCTGCGGCGTGACTTCGGAAACCCTGCGTTCTGCCGACATTTTTGCCTCCCACGAGGCCCTGGTCATGGACTACGAGCGCGCAATGCTGCGCCTGGCTCATGACGAAGAGGGCAACGACGCACTGTACAACCTGTCCGCACACCAGGTGTGGATCGGTGAGCGCACCCGCGGGATCGATGACGCGCACATCCGCTTCGCCTCCCTGATCGCCAACCCGGTGGGCGTGAAGATCGGCCCGACCACCACGCCGGAGGAGGCCGTCGCTTACGTCCGCCAGCTGGATCCGGATAACAAGCCGGGCCGACTGACTCTGATCACCCGCATGGGCTACGACAAGATCCGCACGGTTCTGCCTCCCATCGTGGAAGCCGTGGAGGCGACCGGGCACAAGGTCATCTGGCAGTGCGATCCGATGCACGGCAACACCTACACCTCCAGCAACGGCTACAAGACCCGCGACTTCGATCGCATCATCGACGAGGTGCAGGGCTTCTTCGAGGTGCACCGCAAGATTGGCTCGCACCCGGGCGGTATCCATGTGGAGCTGACCGGTGAGGACGTCACCGAGGTCGTCGGCGGCGGCCAGTCCATCTCGGATCTGGACCTGCCGGAGCGCTACGCCACCACCGTCGACCCGCGCCTGAACACCCAGCAGTCGCTGGAGCTGGCGTTCCTCGTGGCGGAGATGCTGCGCAACTAGATTGTGGTCAGGGTGACCGTGGCCCCTCGGTGGCTGCGGGAACCGGGCCCGGGGGACTGGCTGATAACGAAGCCCTGGGGGTTCCCCTTGATCTTGACCTCAAAGCCGGAATCCTCCAGCTTTTCCTTCGCCCTTTCGGCAGTCAGGCCGAATACCCACGGCACGCGCTGGGACGTGGATTCGCGGATTTCCACGTCCTTGTTCTTTTCCGGATCCACCTGCTCGCCCGCCTTGGGCGACTGTTCCGCTACGTGCCCGGATTTCTCGGAGGAGTCCTCCACGGGATCGCCATCGACCGGGTTCAACCCTGCATCGCGCAGAGCCTTACGGGCGTCATCCATAGAAAGCCCCTGCACGTCCGGCACGGTGACCGGCGGTTTGCCCTTGCTCATGTGCACCACGATGGTCGATCCGGTCCGCACCTCGGATCCAGCGGCGGGCTTTACCTCCGCGACGTGCCCTTTTGCTACGTCCTCGGAGTAGACGTCGTCGCCTTTCTTCACCTTGAGGGTGCGGTCGGACAATTTTTTGGTGTAGTACTGCAGGCTCGAATTCTTTCCTGGATCAGGCACCGTCGGCTTGCCTAGCGACAGCAGCACGGCGACCTCGGAGCCCCGGACGGCGCGGTGCCCCTTCGCGGGATCGGTACCCATCACCGTGTTCTTCTCCGCGTCGTTGTCGTAGCGCTCGTCCAACGTGGAGCTGAACCCGGCTTCCTCAATCGTCGCCTGCGCGGTGGCTTTATCCATGCCCAGGACGGTGGGAATCTCGCCGTAGCGGCCAGAGGTAAACCACCATCCGCCTAGTGCAATCCCGACGACCAGTGCGAGGAGCACCAGGATCCAGATGACCGTTGCCAGGGGGGATTTGTTGGTGAGCTTGCGAACGGGCCGCGCCGCGCGCGGTGGATGCGCCGGATACGCCGGGTGCGCCGGGTGTGCCGGGGGTCCCGGGCGCGGAGACATGGCGTCCGGGCGCTCGGCGTAGCCCGGACGACCGGGCTGGTCGTAGCGAGTCTCGGTCGTGTGACGGGAGTCTGGACGGGCGCTGTAGCGAGCACCGGGTTGCGCATGATCCTGCTCTGGCAGCGTAACGGCGCGGGTCGACATGGATTCGTCGTTCCAGGGCGTGCGCTCGCCAAAGTCCGTACCCGCCAGCGCGCTGCGAACGGCAGAATCGGTGGGCGCGGGAACCTGGAACTCCGGGATATCCAGCTCCTCGGCGGTGCGCTCGACCGCATCCAGGAACTCGGTGCCGTCCTGGAAGCGCTGGCGGGGGTCGCGGTGGCAGGCTCGAAGTACCAGTTCGTCGATCTCCGGCGGCACATCAGGCATCAGGGTGCTCGGTGCCGGCACGGGTCGATTGATGCGAGCCATTGCCGTTTCCACGGCGGTGCCGCCCTTAAACGGGGTGCGGCCGGTCAGAAGCTCAAACAGTAGGATGCCCGCGGAGTACACGTCGCTGGCCTGCGTCAGGTTCTCACCGCGAACCTGTTCAGGGGAGAGGTAGCCGACGGTGCCGATGACCTGCCCATTGACGGCAGTGGTCGTTTCCGACTGCTCACCCATGGCGGTGTTGATTGCACGCACCAACCCAAAATCCGCTAGCTTCACGCGGTGGTCGTCGCTGATCAGTACGTTGTCGGGTTTGATATCGCGGTGAATCATTCCCTTCGAATGAGCCAGAGCCAGCGCGCCCAGCACCGGCTTCATCACCGCAACGGCCGCGTGGGGTGGCATGGGGCCGCGTTCCTTGAGGAGTTCGCGCAGCGATCCACCCTCGACCAGCTCCATGACCAGAAACACGTAGTCTTCGTCTACACCCTGGTCAAAAACGTTAACCAGGGTCGGGTCGCTAAGCTTCGCCACGGCGCGCGCTTCGCGTTCGAAGCGGGTGCGGAAGGCTGGTTCTTGGGCGAGCGCGGGATCCATCACCTTGACGGCGACTTCGCGATCCAGGCGGGTATCGATCGCTGCGTAGACGGTGGACATGCCACCGCGGGCGATTTGGGCGCCGATGCGGTAGCGCCCCTCTAGCAGGTCTCCCGGGTAAAGCTCGCTCACGTCTATTCTCAGCCTCGGTTTCTTTGCGGTCGTTTGGGTTCTTCTACAGGGTTATCTTGGGAGAATTGGTATGCAATGTTGCGCAATTATTCTAGTGGTACTCGTGTCATTATACGTTTAGAGTTACGCGCGCCCCTATTTGTTTCCGGTCGATCGTTGCCGAATGTTGCTGAATGTTGCCGAATGCTATTGACTCTTCTTGACGCCCACGCGCTACAGTGGCCACCGTGAGCAACCAAAACAAGCACGCAAACAACCACGACGCATCCATGCAGTCCGCGGACGCAAGCCAGGGAAAGATCCTCGACGAGGCAGTGGGCGGGGTTCCCGCAGGCGAAGAGGTCTTGCCCCTCCCCGACATTGCAGAACGGATGAACCTGGTGGTCACCCGGGTGATGGACATGCTGGGCAAGAAGCAGCTGCTGGCCGTAGTGGTCGACGGCGTGCGGTACGTACCCAGCCGATTCTTGGATGACGATGGACAGCTAAACCGGTTTGTTCCCGGAGCCATCGCTTTGCTGAGCGATGGCGGGTATTCCGATACGGAGATTCTGGATTACCTGTTTACTGAAGATGATTCTCTGCCGGGGCGACCGGTGGATGCCCTGCACGGGCACCTTGCCCGCGAGGTGATGCGCAGGGCTCAGGCGATGGCGATTTTGTAGTCCGCCAGGGCAGTGTGGGGGAGTAGTCCAGGCAGGCGTGGGCTACCCAGGCGAATACCGCAGCGATGGCGATAACCCACCACAGGGCGTAGAGGCGGTTGTTGCCGCCACCGTCGAACATGAAAGCCACCCACATGCAGAACACGCTGGTCAGGTAGATCAACCTCGGCGACTGGTTGGCTAGTGCAACTAGCGCCAGGGGCGCGGTGTAGTACCAGGGAAGTGTCACTGTATTGAGCACGCACGTAACGGCGTAGGCCACAGCCATGCCGGCGAAGGCGGTGCGCACGTCGTGGCGGAACAGCCACCACGCGACCACCAGACCCAGCAGCATGAGGGCGCTGCTGACGGGGCGGATTGCCTCCACCAACACGTTGAAGGTCAGATCGTCGTTGAAGCGCGAAAGCGGTGGTTCCAAAGAAGATGCAATGAACGATGGCAGGGCGAGGGGATTGATGACCTTCGAGTTGCCCGTGACCTCCGTGACCCAGCCCCAGGTTTGGTTGGTGGCAACGGTGATGAGGGCCAGGACTCCAACGCAGGTCGCAGCACTTGCCAGACCCGTCCACACCAGGGCGCCGAAGCGACGCCAGGTATCGCGGAGCTGCAGCCACCGGCGCTTACCTTCACTAGGCGGAAGTGGGCCTGCCACGCGCGCCACCATGATCCACACAGTGAAGGGAAGGGCGATAAACGCCGTGGCTTTCAGCGCAGCCGCTGCGCCGATCAGCGCCGCAGCCGCCAGGCCGCCAGCTACCGGTTGAACCCGCACGGCGCACAGGCAGCCCAACAGGATCAAAGCCATCATCAGGTTTTCGGTGTGCATTCCGCCGACCAGGTGCAGCACGCTCAGGGGGTTGAAAACCCCAAGCCATACCGCCACATCCGGGCGGACCCCCAAGTGGGATGCCAACCTAGCCACTGCCCAAGCCATGACCAGCACCGATGCGATGGAAAGAAGCTTGAAGGCAAGGATGCCGGAAGTAATGCTATCGCCGGTGATGGACGTGATTGCCTTGCCGAGACCCATGTGCAGTGGGCCATAGGGTGTGGTCGTGTTTCGCCAATCGGCGCTGACCTCGAAAAGCAGGGGGCCGGGGTTGGCGGCAGCGCCAACCTCGTAAGCGTTGAATCCATCGCGGGCCAGGGTTCCCTGCATTAGGTAGGAGTAAATGTCCCGGGACATCAAAGGGCCAGCCAAAACAAGTGGCCCAATCCAGGCCGCAACCGCAGACCGGCGAAGGGGCTGACCGTGAACAACAACGTGCCTGCCGATGACGATCCAGCTGAGGATCATCGCCAGAAGTGCCAGCCACATCACGACCGTCAGCATTCCAGCGGCATGGCCGAAAGTGAAGGAGCTTAGACCTAGCTCCTGCATGATTCCTCCGCGGGAACGGACAGCGCCGACGCAATGGGAAGTCAGCGTCAACAAGACACTGCCGATAAGCCCCAACCACACGGCACGGCTATAGCTGATCGCCTGCAGGCGGGATCGGGCCTTGTTTAGAAAGCCCTCCGCGGCCATCACAACACACCACCGCCGGTGATGCGCCGGGCGGCAAGCGCTCCGGAAAGAATCACGGTCGGCACGCCGACGCCGGGGGTCGTCGACGATCCGGCGAGCACCAGGTTATCCACCCCGAACGCCCGGGCGTTGCGGGGACGGAATGGCCCGGTTTGGGTGAAAGAATGTGCCAGGGCGAAGGGGGTGCCGGCACCGAAGCTGTGGTCACTGTGCCACGTTGCTGGGGTTTCCACCTTGGCGGCACAGAAGTGTTCTGCAATGCCGGTGTACCCACGCTGTTCCAGCACACCCAGGAGCTCTTGGACGTAGGGGGCCGTTACGTTGTCCCAATCGATATCCGCCGAGCGCAGGTTGGGGGCGGGCGCAAGAATGCTCAACGGCTCATAGGCAGTGCCGCCCGGCTGCACATCATCGCTTCCGGCAACGCGTTCCGGAACCGTCCGCGCCGGGCGGGTCAGCAGCAGCGAGGGGTCGCTCATGAGGCTGCCGCGCCCGCGGGTAGCCGTGATCTCGCGGAAGGTATCGTCCCAGGCCTCTCCAAAGCTGATGGTGTGGTGGCGCTGGGATTCCCACACACCGGATACGCCGGTCGGAATGGTGCCGTGAATGACTACGGCCGAGGGCGACCAGCGCAGCGGCGCAACCTTGCGCCACATGCGGCGGGCGAAGGAACGGGAAACCAGCGAGCTGGCGCGACCGGAGCGCGTCAACAAGCTGCCCACCACCGGCAGGTCGGGTGTTGCCACGACAGCGTCGCAGGCGATGTGTTCGCCCGAGCGGGTGTGCACTCCGGTGATGAGGTCCTCAGAGAAATCCACGCGCTCAACTGCGTCGGAGGTAATGATGCGTCCACCGGCAGCCCGCAGCGCCGCGGCCATGACCTCCGGCACCTCGCTCATAGAGAAGCCCGGGTAGAACACGCCCATGGTCGTATCCATGTGGGAAATAACGGTGTACACCGCACGTGCGTCCTTCGGCGCCACGCCCGCGTAAAGTGCCTGGAATGTAAACAGTCGCTGGAGGTCTGGGTCGGGCAGGTGCCGGGCGGCGGTCTTGCCGAGGCTGCCGAAGGCGCCGAGGGAGCCAAGGTGGCTGAGGTCGGACGCCGCAGCGGGCGTGGACAGCAAGTCCAGCGCCCCGTCAAAGTCCGCGGCCAGGAAGTTCTCGAAGCTAGCGCTGAACACGTCCTGCGACCACTGGCGGTGGGTGAGGTAACCGACCACCAGCTTGTCCGTCGCCGCGCTATCCAGCCCCTTGGCGGAAGCGAAGCGGCGAATCTCCGCGACCATAGCGTCGCGGTCAGCTAAGACCTCTATGTGCTGGCCACTGGCGAATTGCGCGTGGTAGGCCGGCGCCAGGCGCCGGGGAGCCCACGGGCGATCCAATCCCAGCTGCTGCACCGCCGAATCGGCGCGCAGGTCGAAGCCGACGGAAGCAACTGCCGACTCGACCAGTCCCGGCATGGTCAGCACCGTGGCGCCTGTGTCGGCAACGAAGTCGCCATGGGCACTGGTCAGCACCTCGCTACGGCAGCGGCCGCCAACCTCGCTGGCGGCCTCGATGACGGTCACATCACGTCCCGCGGAACGCAGGCGCAATGCGGCGGAGAGGCCAGCCAGCCCCGCGCCGATCACGACCACGCGCTCGCCATTGCCGGGCAGGCGACGGCGTAGCGTGGGGCGCGTCATGGGCACCAAGGGGCTCGGCAGGCTCAGGTGACGGCGACCGTCGGCAGAGCGGGTAGATAGCTTCATTTAAAACCTCCGGTGCGTTAGTTTTTCCGCCAGCTGAGTGAGTTCCGTGGTGATGTCTGCGCCCAAACCGCCCGCGCGCAGAGACTCGATCGCCCGTTGCGTGCGCGCCTCGATCAGTTTCTCCACCTCGGCCTGTGCGCCCGTGTCGTGGATGATGTCGCGCAGGCGTTCGATGTCAGCCTCTGTGGATTCCTCGCCCTTGCCCAGCCCCTTGCGCAGGGCGGTCGCCTGGGCGGCGTCGCCCCGACGCAGGGCTTCGTTGATGAGCGTGGTGCGCTTGCCCGTGCGCAGGTCATCGCCGGACGGCTTGCCGGTGACCTCCGGGTCGCCGAACACGCCCAGCTGATCGTCGCGCAGCTGGAAGGCCTCGCCGATATCCTGCCCGACGTTCCGCAGCATGTTGACGGTGCGCTCGCCCGCGCCTGCCAGTGCAGCGCCGATGTGCAGGGGGCGCGCGACAGTGTAAGAGGCCGTCTTGTACTTGATCACGGCAAAGGAATCTGCGACGTCCTCGCTGCCGTTCGCCTCGACGGCAATGTCCAGGATCTGCCCCGCGATGACCTCGGTGCGCATGGCGCGCCAGGCCGGGCGGGCACGGTGCAGCGCGTTGATGCTGAGCCCCGAACCGTTGTAAAGGTCATCCGCCCAGGCGAAAGCCAAGTCGCCGATGAGAATCGCCTGGCTGACCCCATAGTGTTGGGAGGAACCCAGCCAGCCGCGTTCGCGGTGGCGGGACTCGAAAGTGCGGTGGGCGGTGGGGAAGCCGCGCCGGGTATCGGAGCGGTCGATGATGTCATCGTGGATCAGGGCGCAGGCCTGGATGAACTCGAAGGACGATAGAGCGTTAAGCACTGCTGTCGAGTGTGCGCTGAGTTCTGCGGGGGCGGAGGACGGGGCGTCCATACCAATCCCACAAAGAGCATCCAGCGACCCGCCGCCGCCTTCGAGTGCCGCGCGGATACCTGCCCAGGCGAAGGTCGGGCGCACGCGCTTGCCGCCGTTAACGATGAAGTCGCGTAGAACCGCGATGGCGCCGTCAACGAGGGGGTTGATGTGAGAGAACTCCTGTTGGGATTGCTGCAGATACTTTTGCAGCTGCGTATCGACGGCGGCGGGAACAGCGGACAGTGGGGACTCGAGGTTCCAAGGGTGGGATGCCTGCTCATCGGTACTCATGGCTCCCTATTCTAAGGGGTTGAGGGCCGTGGGCGAAGAATAGAGCTATGGCGTGTGGGGGTGGGTTGCATGCAGGGAAACGCGGTGGAAAATCCGAAAACCTTGAAATGGACAGCTCTGTCTATATGATGTTTGGGTATGGCTAGTATCCGCAGGCAGGTTGCCGTATCCCAGTCCCTATCCCTCTTCACGCCGGGGCGCGTACCCTTCTCTGTTGAATTCATGCCGCCGCGCGACGATGCCGCCGAGGAACGACTGTGGAACGCCGCCGAAGCCTTCCACGACCTCGGGGTGAGCTTTGCCTCCGTGACCTACGGCGCCGGCGGTAGCACTCGCGAACGAACCCTGCGAGTGGCGGAGCGACTAGGGACCAAGCCGCTGACCACCCTGGTGCACATGACGTTGGTGCAGCACACCAAGGAAGAGCTGAAGGAGATGCTGCGAACCTACGCCTCCCTGGGGCTGACGAACCTTCTTGCGCTGCGCGGCGACCCGCCGGGTGATCCGAACGCCGAGTGGGTGGCCACGCCCGGCGGCCTGAACTACGCCAGCGAGTTGATCGACATGATCCGCGACATGCCGGAATGCGATGACTTCGATATCGGCATTGCCAGCTTTCCCGAAGGCCACTACCGCACCGGGTCGCTGGAGATGGATACGGAGTACACCCTGGCGAAGCTGCGCGCCGGGGCGCAGTACTCCATTACCCAGATGTTCTTCGATGTGGACCACTACCTGCGGCTGCGGGATCGCCTGGCCAAGGCTGATCCGGAGCACGGCCAGAAGCCGATCATTCCGGGGCTGATGCCGATCACGTCGTTGCGTAGCGTGCGCCGCCAGATGGAGCTGGCGGGAGCAGCGCTGCCGCCGCAGCTGGAGAAGCGCCTGTTGGATGCCGCAGCTGGCGACGAGGTGGCCAACCGCGACGCTATCCGCGAGGTCGGTATTGAAGTGACGACCGAGATGGCCGAGCGCCTGATCGCCGAAGGTGTGCCCGACCTGCACTTTATGACGATGAATAACGTGCGAGCCACCCAGGAGGTCTTGCACAACCTGGGAATGGCGCCGGCGTGGGGGCCGGGGCTTGGTCACGACATGGTGCGCTAGAGTCCGGCCCGCGTCCACTGCAGAATGCCGAACGGGCGGGGGTCTGCGGGGAACTTGAAGTTCCGCAGTACATCGGTGAAACCAGCCTTGCGATAAAGCTGCCAGGCTGCGTTCGCCTCGCCCTCCACCTCTGGCGTGGAGAGCATCACTGTGTTCTGTGGTGTTCGCTGCAGCAGGTTGTTCAGGATTTTGGTACCGACGCCCTCACCCTGCGCCGGTGGCAGAACATGTATCTCGGAAAGCTCTGCGTAGGCGTGGAGAATGCGGGAGATATCCGCGCGCGGGTGTCCGGCGAGCGCTAGTCCCCGCGCGACTTGGCGGTACCACCAGGTACTGGGGGAGCCGCGGAAGGTAAAGCCGATTCCCACGCAGCGCTGGCGGCTGTCATCTGGGTTCGGGGTGGAGTCCGCCTGGTGCAGTAGTGCCATGCTGCAGGTGAAGTCGGGCTGGGAGGCATTGTAAAACCACAACGATTTGCGCTGGGGGTGGGCTTCCTGGGGATAGCTCATCGCTGCGAGGTGAATATCGATGAGCTCGTCGAGGCGCGCGATGAATTGACGGTTGTTGGCGGGGAGGACGGATACGCGCATGGCCTCCATAGTGCCATCTGTGGGGAGGGCTTAGGTCTATATAGCGAATTAAAACATGTGTTCGAATAAGTGCTGGGGAGTATCGAGAGCTTGTCCGGGGTGCCTCCTATGGTGATGACTGAAAACAACAAGGCCGAAGAAGGGGGCTGCCCAATGAGGAAGGAAAGGCCAATGCAAGTAGATCAAGCACGGCAAGTAGATCAAACACGGCAGGTAGGGCGGATGGGGCGCGTGCGGCGCACCGTGAGCCCGCGCGGCTTCTTGGATGATGCGGAGCGCCAGTTGGAGCTTTCGCGTGCGGAGCTCAGGGAATCAGAGGCAATTGTTTACGCCTACCGGGCAGGGTTGCGAGCCGCCGGGGCGCTGATTGAATGGGAGATGGCATCGCGTAAGCGTCGCCCTAGCGGGAGTGCCTGGGCGAAGCTCCGGGTGCTGCGTCCAGATTTGGACGAGTGGTCAGAGGTCTTTGAAAAGCATGCGCGGGTAGCTAGCCGGGCGGGGTTGGGACTTAGCCAGGGGATCGCGCCCGATTCTCGCGGGACGATCTATCGCGACGCTTGTGAGTTGGTGGACGTTGCCCGCAGTGCCGTCGACTACCTGCCGAAGGTTGCTTAGGTCTGTTTAATTGTTGAAGAGCCTAATCGTTGTTTGAAAACCGCTGGCTGATGTAGGGTGGGTGAAGTGAAACTGCGGGTGAAGCGCGCGGGATGGAACTATTTCTCAGTGCCGAGCGTTGTCAAAAGTAGCCGCAAAGAAATGGGAGGTCGCGATGGCTCTATCGGAGCAGGAGCAGAGGATGCTCGCGGAGATCGAGCAGGCGCTGATCGCTGAAGATCCGCGCCTGGCGAAGCAGGCTTCCACCAGCGATAACCGGACGTTGAACTTCAACATTCGTTCCGTTGCGCTCATCGTTCTGGGGCTGACGGTGATGGTTGGTGGAATTGCCGCCGCTCAGCTGTCGCTGTGGTTTGTGGCGCTGAGCGTACTTGGATTCCTCATTATGTTTGGCGGGGGACTGCTGGCGTTTCAGCCGAATGAGGATCACGAGGCAGCTGCCATCAAGCGCTCCAAGTCTGGAAAGTCGGCGAAGAGCGCAGCTCGGCGAGCTTCCGGAGGTAGGGGTTCTGGGGGTCTAGGGGACAAGATGGAAGATAGCTTCCGTCGCCGCTTCGAGCGATAACCAACGACAACTAAAACCGGACAAACCACCGTTCCTTGCATCAAGGGGCGGTGGTTTTCTTTGTGTCGAATGGTGGACGCATTCACCACCTGTACGTATTCTTCCCCCACTTCACCCCACTCTGTTGGTTGACGGGTGGGTGTGGAGGGCGGGTAAGTGTTAATGAGAGGAGAATAATTGCTTACTGGCTGGGGGAATGGCTAAGCGATGGCTGGGGTGTTGGGTGGGGAGGCGGTGGCGTCATTAAGATAAACAGGCGAGGCACCGCCGGACTGAGCGTTGCTGTTGTGAAGAAAATAAAGAAAAGACATGCAAAAGACTTCGTGTTGTGGAGTTTGTGGGGGGAAGTGGGGTAAAGTGGGGATCGTTGGAGCGCAAAACTGCCAACGATCGCTAACTTCATAGGGAAACCGCTGGTCGGAGCTACAAACCGGCTCGCGCGCAAAACGGTACGGCAGCAAGGAACGCGAGGAACTTCAGAAGAAAGGGGCCGATGACATGTTTTTCGGCACCTTTACGCCGAAGCTCGACGACAAGGGGCGCTTGACCCTTCCGGCGAAGTTTCGGGAAGAGCTCACGGACGGCCTCATGGTTGTCAAGGGGCAGGATCGCAGCCTGGCTGTATATCCCAAAGCGGAGTTTCTGGTTCGCGCCAAGAAGGCCGCCGAAGCTTCGCGCACGAACCCGAAGGCGCGTGCGTTTGTCCGCAACCTGGCTGCCAGTGCTGACGAGCAAGCGCTGGATTCGCAGGGCAGGATCTCGGTCTCGGCACTGCATAGGAACTATGCGGGGCTGCAAAAGGAGTGCGTTGTTATCGGCAACGTCGACTTCATAGAGATCTGGGACGCCGAGAGTTGGGAGAGCTACAGCGCGGAGCATGAAGAGGACTTCTCGGACGGCGACGACGAGGTGCTGGCTTCCTTCCTCTAGGAAGTAGCGACCAGCGGTAATGAACCTGACAACTTCATAGTGAACAACAGAGTGTGCGCAGGCCCTTACCTGCGTGGACGACGCGGAATCTTGACGTACTTCCCCGATGTCAAGCCCGCACCCACGCAGGTGAGGCCCTGTTCGCACTCTTTTAACTTTTGAGTCACATACGTATCTATGTGACACATGAACTACATAGCACCCCAGATAAACCTGGATATTCCCAGAAGCAACGCCATTGGAAAGGAGGGAAACATTGACGCAGGACGCAGCGAATAGCGACGCGCAGCACGGCCACGTACCTGTCATGCGCGACCGAATGGTCGAACTGGTAGGGCAGGGCGTGAACAGCGATAACGCGCCCGAGCGCCCCGTCATCGTCGATGGAACCCTCGGCGCCGGTGGTCACAGCGAAGCTTTTCTGGACGCCTTTCCCCACGCAATCGTCGTCGGATTGGATCGCGACCCCAATGCGCTGGCGGAGGCGAACGAGCGGCTGGCTGGCTATGGCGACCGCTTCGTGTCCTACCAGACTCGCTTCGACGGAGTTACTGAAGCGCTCGAAGATCTGATGGGTCAGGGCGTGCTTCCCGAGAGCATGCGGGAACACGGGATCTCCGGATTCCTGTTCGACCTCGGGGTGTCCTCCATGCAGCTGGACCAGCCGGAACGTGGCTTCGCCTACGCGGTGGACGCCCCGCTGGATATGCGCATGGATCCCAGCAGCCCGCTGACTGCAGCGGAGATCCTGAATACCTACAGCCACGGCGAGATCGCACGCATTCTCAAGACCTACGGGGACGAGAGGTTTGCCGGGAAGATCGCTAGTGCTGTTGTGCGCGAACGTGACAAGCAGCCGTTCGAGAACTCTGGCCGTTTGGTCGAATTGCTCTACGCCACCATCCCAGCGGCTTCTCGCCGCTCTGGTGGTCACCCGGCAAAGCGAACCTTCCAGGCGTTACGAATCGAAGTAAACGCCGAGCTGGAATCGCTGGAGAACCTGATTCCGGAGATTTCGCGCTGGATGCACGTCGGCGCGATGGGTGTGTTCATGAGCTACCAATCGCTGGAAGACAAGATCGTCAAGAAGGCATTGGTGCAGCTCAGCACATCAAAGACTCCGGCGGGGCTGCCGATGGAGCTCCCTGGCATGGAGGCCGAATTCGAACTCCGTACTCGCGGCGCAGAGAAGGCCAGTGACGCGGAGATCGAAAGAAACTCCCGCGCAGCCCCCGTCAGAGTCAGAGCCTTCAGCAGGGTCAGCGACAGAGGGAAAACAACATTTCCCCTGGACACGCCCAGTTAGCTAAGCAAAACACCTACACCGCACTGATAGAAACAAACCCGGACCTCCGAAACTTCGGAAGGAAAACATGACCGCACCAGGCACCATCCGCACTCGCCGCCCACACAACGACCGCGCCGCCACCGGTACCCGCCCGGAACGCTCTACCTCCCGCTCTGCTTCTCGTTTTGCCGAGGGGCTGACCGAGCCCACTCGCCGCAACCGCAGCGACTGGAGCGGCACGCGTGCCGATCGTCCGAACCGTACCGACAGCACTGAGCGTATTGGACGTATCGGTCGCAGCGACCACAGCCGTCGCTTCGGTGGTAGCCGTACGGGCTCGCGCCAGCAGGTGTCGGTTCGCGGACGTCGCATTATCGCCCTGGAACGCGGCAACCCGCAGCTCACCCGTCGTATCGTATTCGCGGTTGCGGTTTTCGTCGTGGGTGTGATCTCCGTGATGGCCCTGTCCGGTGTGACGACGAAGCAGTCCTTCCAGATTGCCGAAGCGCAGAAGCGTAGCACCACCCTGGAAAACCAGATCGAAAGCCTCAACCGCGATGTAGCTAACGCGAAGTCCTCCGCAAATATTGCGAAGGAAGCTAGCGAGATGGGCATGGTGTCGCCCAAGCAGGCAGGCATCCTGGAGGACCAGGGCGGAAAGATTAAGGAGCGTCGCCCGGCCGAGGCTGAGGGCGGCAAGGAAGTCGTGGATGTCAACGGCAACGCCAAGCGACGGGGCGCTACTAGTGATCCGGAAAAGACCAACCGCGTCGAGGGGCTGCACCCGAATAACCCGGTCGTAGCCGGTGACCGTGCGCCGGACGTCAACGCAAGCGCTCCGGGGAATGCACAGAACTCCGGTGGCCTGCCGTACTCCGGCGGTCAGGCCGGTGCTCCGGCTGGTCGCCCAGGTGCTGCACCTGCTCCGGCTCCAGCGCCGGCGGCACCAGCCCCAGCTCCGGCACCGGCTGGACAGGCTCCGGCCGCTCCGGTTCCCGCAGCACCTCCGGCACCGGCGCCGGCTAGGTAATACGGCAAGCCCCAGTCAGGATCCCGAGCACAACGAAAACTTCAGACACGCCGGGGCGAACCCCGGCTTGTTTTCGTATTTGTGGGGACAATAGCCAAGAGTGAATTGAAAGGAGGACAACCACGTGTCGAAAACTAACGATCGCCGTTCCGCGCGGACGGTGGACGCTAACTCGTGGTTGATCCTCGATACCTCCGGCGCTCGATTTAGCAAGCGAGTTCGCCTTGTCCTCCTCGTCGTTTTCCTGACGTCCCTGTCCCTCGTTCTGCGCCTGGCGTGGGTGCAACTGGTAGCCAGCCCGACGCTGGCTACCCAGGCCCAGCTGCAGCGAACCTCCGTCATTACCGAGCCCGCTCTGCGCGGAGGAATCACGGATCGCAACGGCCAGACTCTTGCGTACACCATGGACGCGCGCAGCCTGTCGGTGCACCCGAAGAAGCTCGAGAAGTTCATGCAGGAGCGTCATGAACTAGACCCCGAAGGTGTGCCGGAGCCCAAGCAGCGCATCGAAGATATCGTCAAGCGCCTTCCCGAGATGATCAATAAAGAGGGCGACGACATCGAAGAAGACGATATCCGTGACAAGCTGACCAGCAACAACGACTACGAGGTGCTGGTCCGCAACGTCGACCCGGACATTGCCGAGAAAGTGGCCGAGGAGTTCCCGGAGATCACTGCCGAGCGCCAAGACCTGCGCCAATATCCCAATGGCGCCGTCGGCCAGAACATGATTGGCAAGATCAGTACAGATAACCAGGGACAGTTTGGCCTGGAACTGTCGCAAGATGCTCGACTGCAGGGCATCAACGGCTCCCGCACTGTGGATATTGCAGGCGACGGCTACCTGATCCCAGGATCCACCCGCGATGTGCATCCGGCCGTCAACGGCGATTCCTACCAGCTGACCATCGACCTGGATGCGCAGACCTATGTGCAGCAAGCGCTGCAGCAGGCCCGCGAGAAATCCGGCGCCAAGTCCGCCTCTGCCGTCGTCCTGGATTCCAAGACCGGGGAGATCATCGCCATGGGTTCCAGCGACACCATCGACCCGAACGGGGACATCGAAAAGCAGCTGAAGCGCAAGAAGGTCTTCGGCGATCGAGCCACCGCGGATTCCTTCGAGCCCGGTTCCGTGGCCAAGATCATGACCGCTGCCGCTGCCATCCAAGAGGGGAAGACCACCCCCGACGAAGTCCTGAAGGTACCCGGCACCATCAACATGGCAGGCGTGACCGTGAAGGATGCATGGGACCACGGCGAGGTTCCCTACACCACCACTGGTGTGTTCGGTAAGTCCTCTAACGTCGGCACCCTGATGCTCGCTCAGCGCTTAGGTGAGGACAAGATGTACGACTACTTCCGCAAGTTTGGCATTGGCCAGGCTGCGGGCGTCGGCCTGCCCTACGAGGTGGCGGGCTACATGCCGGAGCGCAATCAGTGGTCTGGTGGCACGTTCGCCAACCTGCCGATTGGCCAGGGTATGTCCATGAGTCTGCTGCAGATGAGCAGCATCTACCAGGCCATGGCGAACGACGGCGTGCGCGTAGAGCCAAGGCTGATCAAGAAAATCACCCGCGCCGACGGCACAGAGCTAGGGGCAGAGCCGGCGAAGGAAACCCAGGTCGTATCGCCCGAAACCGCCCGCACCACGGTGGACATGTTTCGGGCTGTGACCCAGTCGGACGAGACAGGCGTGCAGCAGGGATCGGGCGCCCCGGCGGCGATCAAGGGCTACCAGGTCTCCGGCAAGACGGGTACCGCGCAGCAGATCGACCCGAAAACGGGCGCCTATTCAAACTCCTCGTATTGGATTACCTTTGCAGGTATCGCCCCTTCCGATAAGCCACGCTTCGTGGTGGGGATCATGCTGGATAACCCGCAGCGCGGCACGGATGGTGGTGCGGGCGGCACGGCGGCGCCTCTGTTCCACGACATCATGTCGTGGATGCTCGACCATTACAATGTGCCGCTGTCTGAAAAGGCAGGGCCGAAGCTGATGCTGGAGGCAAACAGATGACATCTTTGGAACGTCTAGCCGAGATCTGCGGGGGAACCCTCACCGGCCCGTGGCAGGGCGTGGAGGTTTCCATGGCCGCGATCGGGTCCCAGGACGTGGAGCCCGGCGGCTTGTTCTGCGCTGTTCCCGGCGCGAAGGCGCACGGTGCGACCTTCGCCGCGGATAGCCAGGCTGCTGCGGTACTTACTGATGCCGCAGGACAGCGCATTATTGATGACGCCCCTACGCCGCTACCGTGCATCGTCGTCGACGACGTTCGCGAATGGATGGGGCCGGTGGCTGCAGAGATCTACGGCCACCCGGCACGCCAGCTAAAGACCATCGGCATCACCGGCACATCGGGCAAGACCACTACCAGCTACCTGGTGGAAAAGGCGCTGCTGGATTCCGGGAAGAAGGTGGGGCTTATCGGCACCACCGGTACCCGTATTAACGGTAACCCGATTCCGACGTCCCTGACCACCCCGGAGGCCCCCACGCTGCAGGCTTTGCTCGCACGTATGGTGGCCGAGGGTGCGACGCATCTGGTGATGGAGGTCTCCAGCCACGCGCTGGAGCTCGGGCGCGTGCGCGGGATCCACTTCGACGTGGCGGCTTTTACGAACTTGAGCCAAGACCACCTGGACTTTCACCCGACGATGGAGGACTACTTCCAGGCCAAGGCGCTGCTGTTCGAACGTGCTGAAGACGGCCAGCAGCCGGGCACGGCAGTGATCTGCTGCGAGGACGAATGGGGTGTTCGGATGCGCGATATCGCGCGGGAATACTCGCCGACCGTGGCGCTGTACCCGCAGGGAAGCGAGGAACCAGGAGACGCGCCGACGTGGTCCATTGCTTCCACCGAGGTCACGCCCAGCGGCCGCCAGCACATTCGGCTGACGATCGCCGGGGGTGCTGCCCCGCGGGAACTCGACTACAGCATCGGCATGGCCGGAGCGTTCAACCAGGCGAACAGCCTGGTCGCCCTGGCATGCATCGAAGCCGTTACCGGCGAAGTCCTGGGTGCCGACAGCCCGGCGGTCAAGGCGCTTGCCGACGTGCAGGTTCCCGGCCGTATGCAGCTGGTCGAGGAAGGCCAGGACTTCCTGGCCATGGTCGACTACGCGCACAAGCCGGGAGCCGTCCAGGCGGTACTGAGCAGCCTGCACGATTACCTCCCGGATCCGAACTCCCGCATCGGCATCGTACTGGGCGCCGGTGGCAACCGAGACCACGACAAACGCCCGATCATGGGACGGATCGCCGGTGAACTGGCCGATGCCGTGTTCGTGACGGATGACAACCCCCGTGACGAGGACCCTGCAACGATCAGGGAGGCCATTTACGCGGGGGCGCGTGAGGGCGTCACAAAGAAAGAACAACAAAACCCGGACACCGTGTGCGAGATCGTGCCAGACCGAGCGCAGGCCATCGCCGCGGCGGTGAACTGGGCTCAGCCTGGCGACGCGATCGTGGTGGCGGGCAAGGGGCATGAGAAAGGCCAGCTCGTGGCCGGCACCATGCACCCATTCGACGATGTAGAGGTATTGGCGGCAGCGTTGCAGAAGCAGGTCGCGGCAGGAAGAAACCATGAAGGCAGTGAGCAGCGATGATTGAACTAACGAACGCACAGATCGCCGAGGTGACGGGCGGGGCGCTGATTAACGGGGCGAACCCACAGACCGTGGTGACCGGCCCGGTAGAGTTCGACTCGCGCAAGATCACCCCGGGCTCGATCTTCATGGCCCTGCCCGGAGCCCGCGCTGACGGCCACGACTTCGCCGACTCCGCACTGCAGAACGGCGCCGCCCTGCTGGTAGTGGGCCGAAAGGTCGACCAGCCCGCCCTGCTAGCGGAGCCAGTGCTGACCAACGAGCAGACCTCCAACGCGACTGCCTTCGAGTTCGATGCGGAAGGTCACGGTGCCGCAGTGCTGGCCGCCGTCGACAAGCTGGCGCGCTACAACACCGACGTACTAGCCGCCGAAGAGGGCATGGCGGTCGTCGGTGTGACTGGTTCGGCCGGAAAGACCTCCACGAAGGACCTGATCGGCGCTGTGCTGCGGGAGGCAGGGGAGACCGTGGCGCCCCCGGGCAGCTTCAACAATGAGATCGGCCTGCCGTACACCGCGCTGCGCGCTGGCCGCGATACCCGCTTCCTGGTCAGCGAAATGTCTGCCCGCGGGGTCGGCCACATCCAGCACCTGACGACCGTCACCCCGCCGCGGGTGGGCGTGGTGCTGAATGTCGGTAGTGCGCACCTGGGGGAGTTCGGCTCCCGCCAGGCCATCGCTCAGGCGAAGGGCGAGCTGGTTGAGGCACTACCGCAGGCTGCCGACGGTGGCCTGGCCGTGCTGAATGCTGACGACGATAAGGTCGCAGCGATGGACAAGCGCACCTCCGCCCGCGTCGTGCGCTTCTCCACCGAAGGCGCGACGGGTGCCGCTGGCGTGCCGGCGGACTACTACGCCAGCGATATTCAGCTGGATGCCGTCGCCCGCGCCAGCTTTATGCTGCACCACCCGAAGGGCGAACCGGTGCGGGTGGAGCTGTCGGTGTTTGGTGCCCACCAGGTATCCAACGCCCTCGCCGCCGCGGCGGTCGGGATCGAGTTGGGTATTGACGCCGCCACGGTGGCGGCCTCGCTGAGTTCTCACGTCGCCGCCAGCGTGAACCGCATGGACGTGCGCACCCGCGCTTCCGATGGGGTGACCATCATCAACGATTCCTACAACGCCAACCCGGAATCGATGCGCGCGGGAATCGATGCCCTGGCGTACACCGCCAAGGGGCGCCGTGGCGCCGAAAGCTGGGCAGTGCTGGGACAGATGGGTGAGCTGGGCGAGGACGCGAGCGAGGAACACGAGGAGCTCGGTCGGGTGCTGGCACAGCGGCGGATTGACCACGCGGTGATCGTGGGCAACGGGGTGAACCAGCACGCGTTGGCCACCGAGGCCCGGGAAAGCGGCGTGGATACGCACATCGTCGAGAACATTGACGGTGCCGTGAACTATCTGGATATGAGTTTGAACCCGCAGGATGTGGTGCTGATCAAGGCATCGTATTCGGACGGGCTATGGGCCGTGGCAGAGGGGCTGCTGATCGGCGAGGACCAAGGAGTTTAAAAGACCCATGTTGCAAATCTTTATCGCGGGTGCGGTTGCCTTTGTCGTGTCCATTGGGCTGACACCGGTACTGATCCGCTGGTTCTCCGCCGAGGGCTTGGGCCAGGAGATTCGTGAGGAAGGGCCGAAGTCGCACTTTAAGAAGCGCGGCACCCCGACAATGGGCGGCATCGCTGTGCTCGCCGGAATTGTCTTCGGCTACCTGGTGGCCGTGTTGGTGGGGCTGATGACCACCGGCGCAGGGCCGGGCGTGAGCGGCTGGCTGGTGCTGGGGCTGACACTGGCCCTGGGCGGCCTGGGCTTTGCCGACGACTACATCAAGCTGGTTAAAGGCCGGAACTTGGGCCTCAATGCGAAGGCGAAGCTGGTCGGCCAGCTGGCCACCGCAATCATTTTCGGCCTGCTGATCCTGCAATTCCCGAATTCCCGTGGCCTTACCCCGGGTTCCACCCACCTGTCGGCAATCCGCGACATGGCCACCTTCGACATCGCCATCGGGCCGGCCGTCATCGGCACGATCATCTTCCTGGTGTTCATCTACCTGGTGATTTCCGCATGGTCGAACGCGGTGAACTTGACCGACGGCTTGGATGGCCTTGCCGGTGGAGTGACCGCCCTGGTCATGGGTACCTACGTGCTGATCACTTTCTGGCAGTTCCGTAATTCTTGCTCCGTCAGCGCCGAGGCCGCGTGCTACGCCGTCCGCGATCCGCTGGACCTGTCCATGTTGGCGTCTGCTGGCCTGGGCGCCTGCCTAGGCTTCCTGTGGTGGAACGCGGCCCCGGCGAAGATCTTCATGGGTGATACCGGTTCCTTGGCCCTCGGCGGCCTGGTGGCGGGCTTGTCCATCACGACTCAGACCGAGCTGCTGATGATCCTGATCGGAATCATCTTCGTCATCGAGGCAGCTTCCGTCGTCATCCAGGTGGTCTCCTTTAAGACCACCGGCAAGCGCGTGTTCCGCATGGCGCCAATCCACCACCACTTCGAGAACAAGGGCTGGGCGGAAACGACTGTCGTTATTCGCTTCTGGCTGCTCGCCGGCGTTGCCGCAATGTCCGGTCTGGGACTGTTCTATACCGAATGGCTCAGCAGCGCTAGCTGGTAGCGATGGCTGGCGGTCTTCCCTCGAATGAACGAGACCCGAACTCACACAATTGAACCACCCGAATTGCTCTACCTAAGGACCTAAAGCCGTGGAAGCCACACACGCACTCCAGCCCACAGACGCCCTACACACCATGCGTACCCAGACAGTTCTGGTCGCGGGTGCAGGCGTGGCCGGACGGGGCGTGATCTCCATGCTGTGCGCCCTGGGCGCCCGCACGGTCGTGGTGGCCGACGACAATACCCAGGCTCTGAGCCACATCGCCGACGGCGGCGAGACCGAGCTGCGCCTGCTGGGGGTCGCTGATGCCGTCGATAGCCTCGGCCACTTGGCACCCCAGTTGGTCATTACCTCTCCCGGCTGGAAGCCAGAGTCACCGCTGCTGGTCCGCGCCGCCGAGCTGGACATCCCCGTGATCGGCGACATCGCCGCGGCCTGGCTGGCCGACCAAGCCGGAGCCTTCGGCGAGCCCCGCACCTGGCTGGCCATCACCGGCACGAACGGAAAGACCACGACCACCGCCATGCTGACCTCCATGCTGGTGGCCGACGGACGCTCAGCCTTGGCGGTCGGGAACATCGGTATCGCCCCCTCGGCAGCCCTGGCGGCACAGCACCGTGGCGAACCCCGCGCGGACATTTTCGTCGCGGAGGTCTCCAGCTTCCAGCTGCACTGGGCGCCCATGTTTGCACCCTCTGTCGGCTGCATTCTGAACCTCGCCGAGGATCACTTGGATTGGCACGGAAGCTACGAAAACTACCGTGCCGACAAGGCGCAGGCCTTGACCGCCGAGTGGCCTGTTCTAGCTGCGGATGACGCCGACGTGCTGGCCACCGCACGCGCCCGCCACGTGGCAGCGCGCAGTGCCTACACGATTCACGATCCGGAGGAGGTGGCGTCACTAGAAAAAACAACAACGACCCTTGAGCGCGCCACCGGCGTGCGCGATGGGCGACTGGTCGAGGTCATCTACGGCAGCGACGGCGAACCGAACCAGATTGTGGATCTGGCCCCGGCGCAGGGGATTAGCCCACCCGGACCGGCTGGCTTGGCCGATGCCGCAGCGAGTGCGGCGATGGCCCGGGCGCTGGGCGTGGCTCCCGAAGCGATTGCCAGTGCGCTGGCCGGATTCCAAGTGCAAGCGCACCGAGGGCAGGTGGTGCTGGACCACGGTGGCGTGACCTGGATCGACAACTCCAAGGCAACGAACCCGCACGCCGCAGAGGCCGCCCTGCGCGGCCAACGCAACGTGATCTGGGTGGCCGGCGGGCAATTGAAGGGCGCGGCGGTCGATGGGCTGATCCGCGCGATCGGCGGTGGTCTGAAGGCAGTGGTGGCCCTCGGCGTGGATCGGGCGGAGCTCGTCGCGGAGGTGTCGCGCCAGCTGCCCGATCTTCCGGTCACTGTTATTGACGCCACCGATCCAGAAGAAGCGATGCGTGCCGTCGCGCGCGCCGCCCATGAGCTGGCAGAACCGGGCGATAGTGTGGTTCTAGCGCCCGCGGCGGCATCACTAGACATGTACACCGGCATGAGCCAGCGTGGCGACCTATTCGCCCAGTATGCGGTGGCATATGCTGAAGCCGAATCCGATGCCTAAAGAGGAAAGGGGGTAACGGAAACATCATGGCTTTACCGGAATCCAGTTCGAAACGACGACAGAGCATTCCCGGGGCAGAGGAGCCCCAGACGACCGAGGAGCGGGACGAGCGGGGATTGGGCTCGCTGCAACGCAAGTTCGCTGCACAAATGGCCACCCCACAGTTGAACTACAAGGTTCTGCTGGGAGTTACGGTGTGCCTCACCGGACTTGGTCTGGTGATGGTTCTGTCGTCGTCGATGGTGACCTCCTACGCCAGCGGCGCGAGCGTGTTCAGCGAGTTCATCAAGCAAGCCGTTGTGGTGTTCATCGGCTTGATTGTCATGTGGTTCGCACTGCGGATGCGGCCGCAGACGATTAGGAAGTACTCCCCGTGGCTGTTGGTGATCGCGGTGGGAATGCTGCTCGCGGTGCTGATCCCCGGCGTGGGTGTCGGTGCGGATGAGGTTGGCTCGAACTCGTGGATCCGCATCGGCCCGATCGGTGTGCAGCCTTCCGAGGTGGCAAAGATGGCCCTGGCCGTGTGGGGCGCTGCGACAGTGTCCTACCGCGCGCGGGTCACGCAGAGGCTCAACACCGGGCTCGGCGCATTCATCGCGGTCAGCGCTGTGATTCTGATCCTCGTGATGGCCCAGAAGGACCTGGGCATGATGTTCTCCGTCGGCATCGTTGTCGCCGCGCTGATGTTCTTTGCCGGCGTGGATCGCAAGGTTTTCTTCGCGCTGCTGGCTGTGGTCGGCCTGTTTGGCGCTTTTGCGATTACGCAGGCAAGCTTCCGTGGTGCCCGCATTACGACGTGGAAAGACGCCCTGACTCTGAACTTCGGTGAAACCACTACCCAGGGCGCGGCTTACCAGTCGCACCAGGGAATCCTTTCCCTGTCCGATGGTGGGCTGTTCGGCGCAGGGCTAGGGCAGTCCCGCGCGAAGTGGTTCTACCTTCCCGAGGCGAAGAACGACTTTATCTTCGCCATCGTTGGCGAAGAGCTGGGCATGTTCGGCGCCGTATTCGTCGTAATCCTTTTCGGCATGCTTGGCTGGTTCGGCATTCGCACTGCGATGGCCCAGGCGGATCCATTCCTGCGGCTGTTGGCGGCCACCCTGACGATCGGTATCTCCGTTCAGGCGTTCTTCAACATGGGCTACGTCGTGGGCCTGCTGCCGGTGACGGGTATTCAGCTGCCCCTCATCTCCGCCGGTGGTTCCTCGGCAATCATCACCCTGCTTTCCATGGGGCTGTTGTGCAACTGTGCGCGCAATGAGCCGGAGACAGTGTCCTCGATGCAACACGAAGGTCGCCCATTGATCGACCGCATTCTGTTGCTGCCGGAACCGCAGGGCTACAAGGCAGGCGAGCAGCGCCGTACGCAGCGGCGCGAGACCGCCTATAGCTATGGCACGCCGGTGACCCGACCACAGCCGGGAGGTAGCCGGGGCAGCCAAGACGTGCGCCGCGAACGCGACCGGGTGGAGGAGTCTATCCGCCGGGTCGGCGGCGAGTCGCGCCTGCGTGGCTACGATGGGGTACGAAGGCAGAATCTTCCCCCGACGGCAACGCCCAAGCCCATCCCGCGGAGCCGTCAGCGGGCGGACGATGCGGGGCAGAGACGAGCCCGCAAAACCCGCAGAACTATCGACGATCGACACAGGAGGCGCTAGCCCTTGACCTCGCAGCCACAAGCCGACCGGAAGCTATCAGTCGTCGTGGCCGGCGGCGGCACCGCCGGCCACATTGAACCAGCTATGGCCGTGGCAGAGGCGGTTCGTGCGCAGCGCCCAGACGCGCGCATCACCGCCCTGGGCACGACCCGCGGGTTGGAGAGCACACTCGTCCCAGCACGTGGTTTTGATCTGGAGCTGATCCCACCGGTGCCGGTTCCGCGCAAGGTAAACAAAGACCTGATCACGTTGCCGATGCGACTGGGGAAGGCCCTGAAGGCCACCAAGCGGGTACTGCGTGAGGTAGAGGCGGATGTGGTCATCGGCTTCGGCGGCTACGTTTCCGCCCCGGCCTACCTGGCCGCACGCGCCCTGAAGATCCCGTTCTTTGTCCACGAGGCCAACGCCCGGGCGGGCGTTGCCAACAAGCTGGGCGTGAAGCTGGGCGGAACAGGGCTGGCGGCTGTTGAAGATTCGGGCCTGGAAGCCGAGGTTGTCGGAATTCCGGTGCGCGACGCGGTACTGAACCTGGATCGCGCCGCCCTGCGCAGCGAGGCCCGCGAATTCTTCGGTGTGGACCCCGACGCGCCACTGCTGTTGGTCACCGGTGGTTCCCAGGGCGCGCGCAGCATCAACGAGGCCGTGGTGAATGCAGCCAAGACACTGCAGGATGCCAACATCGGAGTACTGCACGCCTATGGCAAGAAGAACCAGGTGGAGCTCCCGCAGGAAGTGCAGGAAGGCACACCCCCGTACGTAGCGGTTCCGTACATCGAGCGGATGGATCTGGCGCTGGCGGCCGCGGATGCGATCCTCTGCCGATCCGGCGCGATGACCGTCGCCGAGGTTTCCGCGGTGGGCCTTCCCGGTATCTACGTGCCGCTGCCGCACGGCAATGGAGAGCAGGAACTCAACGTGCGTCCCATTACTCACGCTGGTGGCGGTGTGATCATCAAGGACGCGGAGCTGACCGAGCACCGCGTGGCGCAGGAAGTCATTCCACTGTTGCGCGATGAGACCCGCTGGCAGGCCGCCAGCCTAGCCACCCTGGCAGCTGGCCACCGCGATGCAGCGCAAAAGATCGCCGACAAGATCATCGCCGCAGCAGAATCCGAATAGCTGAGCTGTCCGAGCCCAATACCGAGCCCAATACCGAGCCCAAGACCGAGCCCAAGACCGAGCCCGAGCACTCGTGCTAGCACCTACCCCCTCCGTCCTCTAGAAAGGCACCTACTTCCCCGATGAGCGAGCAGCCCCAGACCACGGACCTCACCCGCGTGCACATGGTGGGTATCGGCGGTGCCGGAATGTCCGGCATTGCCCGCATTCTGCTGGACCGCGGCTACAAGGTCAGCGGTTCCGACATGAAGGAATCGCGCAGCGTCATGGCGTTGCGAACTGCCGGAGCGGCGATCCAGGTGGGGCACTCCGCGGATAACCTGCGCCTGTCGGGGGAGCTGCCGTCGGTGGTCGTGACCTCCTTCGCTGCGATTCCGCAGGACAACCCGGAGCTTGTCGCGGCTCGCGAGGCAGGCATTCCAGTGATTCGCCGCTCCGACGTTCTGGCGCTGTTGATGCAGAACCGGCGCGCATTCCTGCTGGCCGGTACCCACGGCAAGACCTCGACCACTTCGATGGCCGTCGCGGCACTGCAGGCTGCGCACCAGGATCCGTCGTTCGCGATCGGCGGCCAGCTGAACCGAGCGGGCACGAATGCCCACCACGGCACCGGCGAGATCTTCGTCGCCGAGGCCGACGAGTCCGACGGCTCCTTCCTGTCCTACTCGCCCGAGGTCGCTGTGGTCACGAACATCGAGCCCGACCACCTGGATTACTTCAAGACGGAGGCGGCCTACCGAGAGGTCTTCGAGAAGTTCGCCCACTGCATCGTTCCCGGTGGTTATCTGGTGGCCTGCCTGGACGATCCGGGTTCCGCTGCTCTTGCGGAGGGGCTTGTGGCCGCCGCGGCGCGCGGCGAGGCCCAGCCGTTCACCGTTGTTGGTTATGGCACTGCCGAGGGGTGTGACGCCCACTCTTCCGTGCCCCCAGCAGCCATCATCGATAGCACGGAGGTCACCGCCGAGGGCACCGTTTCCACCCTGCGCCTGACTGAGGCCGTGAACCAGGCCGTAGGACAGGGTGCCGGTACGTATTCCCTGCGCGTAGCCATCCCAGGTACGCATATGGTGCTTAACGCCACGGCCGCGGCGCTAGGTAGCGTGCTGCTGGGCGCGGACGTGGAAAAGGTCATCGAGGGCATTGGCGGTTTCGACGGAGTACGTCGACGCTTCGAGTACCACGGCACCCGCCGGGAGGTCGAGGTCTACGACGACTACGCCCACCACCCGACCGAGGTCGCGGCTGTGCTGTCCGCAGCACGCCAGCGCGTGCAGGCCCGAGGCGGGCGCATCGTCGCCATATTCCAGCCGCACCTGTACTCCCGCACGATTAGCTTTGCTGCCGAGTTTGCCGAGGCGCTGTCGCTGGCCGATCAGGTGGTTCTGCTGGATATCTTCGGGGCCCGCGAAGAGCCCGTCGAGGGCGTGGATTCCCGCATTATCGGCAACAAGATCGACAGTGCTACCGAGTGGGTCTTCGAGCCCGACTTCTCCGCTGTGGCCGGGGTTGTCGCCAACCTGGCGCAGCCCGGCGACATGGTGTTGACCATCGGCGCGGGGACCGTGACGATGCTGGCCGACGAGATCTTGTTGCAGCTGGAAAGTGGTGACCGCGGATGAGCGGGGCGTCAAGAATAAAGAGCAACAAGCGCAGCACCACCAACAAACGCAGCGCTGACAAGGGGCGCAACCCCCGTAGGAAGCGGCTGCAGTGGCTGGTCGCCGGGCTGGTAGCCCTGGTCGTGTTGCTGGGCGTGGTGGTGTATGCGGCGCCGATTCTGAGGGTTTCGCAGATCGACGTGCAGGGCACCACCAACGCAGATGCGGAGGCCATCCGCACAGCGAGCACCATCAACGCGGGCGATAACATGCTGCGACTGGACATTGCTGGTGCGGCGCAGAGCGTATCCAAGGTGCCGTGGGTCGAGAAGGTGACGGTGAAGCGTTCCTGGCCTACGACGGTGACCATCGACGTCACGGAGCACAAAGCGATCGGCTATGTCATGGACGGGGACACGCCACACGTGGTGGACGAGAATGGTCAGATTTTCCTGACGGGTGTGAAGCCCGAGGGTGCTTTGGAGTTCAAGAAAACTAAGGCTGATGATGCGCGAGCTATTCAATCGGTGACGCAGGTGATCACTGCGCTGTCCGATGATCTGCGGGGCAAGCTGGAGGGAATCGAAGCCGAATCGGCGGATAGCATCAAGCTGTTTTTCCCTAATCAGGCCGTGTATTGGGGATCTTCCGAGAGGGCCGACGAGAAGGCGGAAGCGACCCGTATTGTGCTGGGGCGCGAGGGGAATTGGAACGTCTCCAACCCCGCAATGCCCACCGTGAAATAGGGGCGAAACCCCAGCTTAAGCTTTAAGTTGAACTTTAAGGATACGACACGCCACCAAAAATGTGCGCCGCTAAATGCTTGACGGCTAGGAAGATGGACGGCAACAGCAAACCGGTAAATCTCAAAGCACGAAAACTTTAGGAAGGCGGAAAAACGCACATGACGAATCCTGGAAACCACCTCGCCGAGATCAAGGTGGTCGGCGTCGGCGGCGGCGGAGTGAACGCCGTCAACCGCATGATCGACGAGAAGCTGCAGGGCGTGGAGTTCATCGCGATCAACACCGACGCGCAGGCACTGATGCTCACTGATGCGGACATCAAGCTGGATATCGGCCGCGAAGAAACCCGTGGCCTGGGTGCAGGTGCTAACCCCGAGGTGGGTCGCAAGTCCGCCGAGGATCACAAGGATCAGATCGAGGAGATCCTGGCCGGCGCTGACATGGTCTTCGTCACCGCTGGCGAGGGTGGCGGCACCGGTACCGGCGCCGCCCCGGTCGTTGCGAACATCGCCAAGAAGCAGAATGCTCTGACCGTCGGCGTGGTTACCCGTCCTTTCGGCTTTGAGGGTCGCCGCCGTAGCAAGCAGGCCATGGAGGGCATCGAGGCCCTGCGCGAGGTGTGCGACACGCTGATCGTTATCCCCAACGATTCGCTGCTGAAGATGTCCGAAGAGCAGCTGTCCATGATGGAGGCTTTCCGCAAGGCCGACGACGTGCTGCTCAGCGGTGTGGAGGGCATCACCAAGCTGATCACTACCCCCGGTGTGATCAACGTGGACTTCGCCGACGTGCGCTCCGTTATGACCGACGCGGGCTCCGCCCTGATGGGTATCGGCACCGCCCGCGGCGACCAGCGCGCCGTCAAGGCCACCCAGGCAGCCATCAACTCCCCGCTGCTGGAAAGCACTATGGAAGGCGCGAAGGGCGTGCTGCTGTCCTTCGCCGGCGGCTCCGACCTGGGCCTGTTGGAGGTCTCCCAGGCTGCTGATCTGGTGGAGGAGAAGGCCGACGAAGACGTCAACCTGATCTTCGGCACCATCATCGACGATCAGTTGGGCGACGAAGTCCGCGTGACCGTCATCGCCACCGGCTTCGATGATTCCCCGTCCGCCTCGTCCGTCAACGAGCGCGCCGGTGCACACCGCGCGCCGGAGGCTGCCAACGCAACCGCTGGAGCTGCAGCCGGCGCTGCCCAGCCGACGAACCTATTCGGCGGCCAGGAGGCTCCGCAGGCTGGTCAGGCTTCCCCGGCACAGCCGGAGCCGCAGGCAACCATTGACCCGGCCACCCCGCAGGCAGGTGCGCAGACCAGCTTCGCGCAGCGTCGCGGTACCGTCCCGCAGCAGGCTCCGTCCACCCAGTCCACCCAGTCCGGTGGCCTGTTTACCTCCGCGGCGCAGGAGCCGCAGAACCCCACCCACGCCGGTGTGGATCTGTCGGAGGATGAGGACGACCTGGATCTGCCGGACTTCAATTAAAGTCCCTCCGCCAGTTAGGAGCTATCCGTGACCCAGGACCAGCACCCGCGGGTGCGCAAGGTATTCACCGACCGCAACGGTGGGGCTTCCACCGGCCCCTATGCGTCGTTCAACTTGGGCGACCATGTGGGCGACGACCCGGCTGCTGTGGCTCATAACCGCCAGCGTCTGGCCGATGTTTTGGGGTTGGGCGTGGAGCGCCTGGTGTTCATGGAGCAGATCCACTCGCCGAACGTCACGGAGGTCACCGCCGACCACCTCACGTCTGGCGAATCTGCGGTGATTGAGGCTACTGACGCCCTCGTCACCACCATGCGGGGCACAGCCCTGATCGTCCTCACCGCCGACTGCGTTCCGGTTTTGCTGTCCGATGAGGATGCGGGCGTGGTGGCCGCGGTACACGCTGGCCGCATGGGCGCACGCAATGGAATTGTGCGCCGCACGGTTGCCCGCATGGAGGAGCTGGGGGCAGTGCCCAGCAATATTCACGCACTGCTCGGCGCCGCCGCCAGCGGCGAGAACTACGAGGTGCCGCAGGCTATGGCGACTGACGTGGAGGCTAAACTCCCCGGCTCGGCTACCACCACCGCTCAGGGCACCACAGGGTTGGACATCCGTGCTGGTCTGACCCGCCAACTACTTTCCCTTGGGGTGCGCAGCATCGACGCGGATCCCCGCTGTACCATTGCGCCGGAGAACTCCGATCGCTTCTTCTCCTATCGCCGGGAGGGGACGACGGGTCGCCAGGCTGGCGTAGTGTGGATGCCATGACTGAGCAGACGAGCGAGCACCGTGCGCCGGACGAGCTGCCTGGCGGGTCGACAGACCTCGGGCCGCGTGGCCAGGAGATCGCCCGGAACCTAGCCCGCGTGCGTCAGCGTATCGCGGTAGCTGGGGGAGCAGACCTGCTGCCGATCACCAAGTTCCACGTTGCCGAGGACCTTAGGGTTTTGACACGGCTGGGCGTCACCGCCGTCGGCGAGAACCGCGAACAAGAAGCGCGCGACAAACACGCGCAACTGGCGGAGACAGGACTGCAGTTCCACATGGTGGGGCAAGTGCAAACGAAGAAGGCGAATTCCGTGGCGCGGTGGGCAGCCGCCGTGCACACCGTGGATTCGCTGAAGCTCCTCAACGCGTTGGACAGAGGTGCTGGGTTGGCGCTTGAACGCGGCGACCGGGATAGTGCCTTGCCGGTGCTGTTACAGTTCAGCGCCGACGGTGACCCGCAGCGTGGCGGGGCGGTGGAAGCCGATATCGACCAGCTGGCCGATACCGCCGCGGAAGCCGCTAACTTGGAGCTGCGAGGGCTCATGACGGTGCCGCCACTAGGGGCCGATCCGGCAGCCGTGTTCGCTCGCGGGCGACAGCTCGTCGAGCGCATCTCTGACCGGGTTCTCGGTGCGCCGGTTTACTCCGCTGGAATGAGCGGTGACCTGGAGATTGCCATCGCGGAAGGCTCCACGCTGGTGCGTGTCGGTACGGATATTATGGGCGCGCGACCAGTACTTTAAAGCACATAGCCAACAGAACTACACTAATTAATTAAGCAACGGAAGGTTCCTTTAGAGCAATGGCAGACAACTTTATGGACAAGACCAAGCGCTTCTTCGGTTTTGATTCCGTGGAATCCTACGAAACGGATTACTACAGCGACGGCTACAGCTCCCGGGAACGCGATCGCGAGGCTGACCGTGACGCACACGAGCCTTCCTACCGCTCCCGCGCCGACCGGGATCGTCTGGGCGCCGACCGTGAGGATCGCTACCGTCGCTCCGAGTACTCTGATCGCGAGGATCGTTACTCTTCGCGTGGTTCTCGCTACTCTTCTTCCGCTGACTCCTACGCTGAAGCGCCGGCGGAGGAAAAGACGCCCTCGGCTTTCGTATCGTTCACCCTGAGCTCCTACACGCAGGCCAGTGAGCTGGTAGATAACCTGAAGGCTCGCGAGGTTGTCGTATTCTCCTTGAGCGGCATGGAAAAGGGTGAGGCCAAGCGCGTGCTGGACTTCGCTGCTGGTCTGAGCCGTGGTCTGGACGCACAGCTGAAGAAGCTGAAGGGCGTGCGTAACTTCATTCTGCTGCCAAAGGGCGTAACCCTGGCGCAGGATCAGCTGGATGCGATTGCTGAGTCGCTCTAGCCCCTTGCGAGAGACCCTTCAAGCGTCCCTAGACCGACATCCGAACTCTGTTGGGGAGAGACCTCTTAAGTGAACGAAATTCTCATTGTTCTGCTGTGGCTGATTCGCTTTTATGTGCTGATTTTGATTCTGCGCATCATCATCGAAATGATTCAGTCCTTTTCCCGCAATTGGCGGCCGCAGCGATGGTTCAGCATCCTCGCCGAACCGCTGTTTGTCGTAACGGATCCGCCGGTCAAGGCGCTAAGGAAGCTGATTCCACCTATCCAGCTCGGGGGAGTGGGACTGGATGTTTCGGTGCTGGTGCTGTTCTTCGGACTGCAAATTCTCAGTAGAGTACTTGCAGCACTTATTCACTAGTGAGCCACCTTTTATGGGGTGGTACTTTTGGGGAACAAAAGGGTAGGGGGTAGTGAATGGGGGAGGTAAAGAACGGACATAGCTCAAAAGCTTGTGAATGTCCGTTCACATCTTTATCATTAAAGGCATCTTCGCGGTAAGTGAGTGAGGCTGCGGAGATGTCGTGTGTAGTGACGAAAGCCGCTGCTGGTCGAGAATGTGGGTCTTGGCTGGCGGCGGCTTTCCCCTTTCGGT